>JARXAU010000056.1 GCA_029865675.1 Rhodoferax sp. | reverse complement strand
CTCCAAACGTCAGCGCTCACCTCGTCTTGAGTGGTGGACTCGACTCTGCAAACGTGGGCGATGGCATCGCCCAACTGCGCCCGCGCTGTAAATCACTGACCGTCGATATCAGCTCGGGCATAGAAGCCGATGCACCGGGGGGTGGAACCCTTAAGGGCATCAAGGACCCAGAGAAGATCAACCAGTTTGTCGCTGCGGTTCGCGCAGCGGACGAACGCCTCGCAAGAATGCCTTAAACACCATGTACTCCTATCAACAACCGGACCTCAAAGGCCACTTTGGCAAATACGGCGGAAGCTTCGTCTCTGAGACGCTCACGCACGCCATCAACGAACTCAAAGACGCCTACGCCCAGTGTCAAAACGACCCGGGTTTTGTGGCCGAATTCAAGTCCGAGCTGGCGCATTTTGTAGGCCGCCCCTCGCCGATTTACCACGCCGACCGCATGAGCCGTGAGATGGGAGGCGCGCAGATTTACCTCAAGCGCGAAGACCTGAACCACACCGGCGCGCACAAGATCAACAACACCATCGGCCAGGCCATGCTGGCCAAGCGCATGGGCAAGCCCCGCGTGATTGCCGAAACCGGCGCGGGCCAGCACGGCGTGGCCACCGCCACCATTTGCGCCCGCTACGGCCTGGAATGCGTGGTCTACATGGGCAGCGAAGACGTGAAACGCCAAAGCCCCAATGTCTACCGCATGAAGCTCTTGGGCGCCACCGTGGTGCCTGTCACCAGCGGCAGCCGCACCCTGAAGGATGCCCTGAACGAAGCCATGCGCGACTGGGTGGCCAATGTGGACAACACCTTCTACATCATCGGCACCGTGGCCGGCCCGCACCCTTACCCCATGATGGTGCGCGACTTCCAAAGCATCATTGGCACCGAATGCATTGCGCAAATGCCCGACATGCTGGCCCGCCAGCACGCGGCCAGCACCCAGCCTGACGCGGTGATTGCCTGCGTGGGCGGCGGCAGCAACGCCATGGGTATTTTTTACCCCTACATCCCCTTCGAGAACACCCAGCTCATTGGCGTGGAAGCCGCCGGGGAAGGCCTGGACAGCGGAAAGCATTCGGCCTCCATCCAGCGCGGCAGCGCCGGCGTGTTGCACGGCAACCGCACCTATGTGCTGCAAGACGACAACGGTCAGGTGACGGAGACGCACAGCATCAGCGCCGGCCTGGACTACCCGGGCGTGGGCCCAGAGCACGCTTTTTTGAGCGATATAGGCCGCGCGCAGTACGTCGGCGTCACCGACAAAGACGCATTGGCAGCCTTTCATTACCTGTGCCGCACCGAAGGCATCATCCCTGCCCTGGAATCCAGCCACGCCATCGCCTACGCCATGCAACTGGCCAAGACTATGCGCCCCGACCAGTCGATTTTGGTCAACCTCTCGGGCCGTGGCGACAAGGACATTGGCACGGTCGCAGACCTGAGCAACGGCGACTTCTACTGCCGCCCCAGCTGCCAAGGCCAGGGCGTCAAAGGCGGTGAGCAACCCATCACCTTGGTCAAAGCCAAGGCACTTGCCCAAACTAGCGAAGCACTCGCACACGCAGAAGCGGTGGCAAGCGTGGGGGCGCGTCTATGAGCCGCATTGACGCAACCTTTGCGGCGCTGAAGGCGCAAGGCCGAAAGGCGCTAATCCCATTCGTCACGGCCGGCTATCCGTACGCCGACGTAACGCCCGAGCTGATGCACGCCATGGTGGCGGGCGGCGCCGACGTGATTGAGCTTGGCGTGCCCTTCTCCGACCCCAGCGCCGACGGCCCGGTGATCCAGAAAGCCGGTGATCTGGCGCTGTCGTTCGGCATTGGCTTGGTGCAGGTGCTGGACATGGTGCGCGCGTTTCGCCAAAGCAACAGCACAACGCCCGTGGTGCTGATGGGCTACGCCAATCCGGTAGAACGTTACGACCAAAAGCACGCACAGGCCGGCGTCTCCAGCCCCTTTGTGCAAGACGCGGCACAAGCGGGGGTGGACGGCGTGCTGATCGTGGACTACCCGCCCGAAGAATGCGAGGCCTTTGCGGCCGACTTGCGCGCGCACCAGATGGACCTGATCTTTCTGTTGGCGCCTACCAGCACCGACGAGCGCATGGCGCAGGTGGCGCGCGTGGCCTCGGGCTATGTGTACTACGTGTCGCTCAAGGGCGTTACCGGCGCGGGTACCTTGGACACCGACGCAGTAGCAGCCATGCTGCCGCGCATCCGCCAGCACATCCAAACGCCCGTGGGTGTGGGCTTCGGCATCCGCGACGGCGCCACGGCCAAAACCATTTCCCAGGTGGCCGATGCGGTCGTCATTGGCAGCAAAATCATCCAGTTGATCGAAAACGAATCCCGCGCGCGGGTGGCCGCCACCGCAGAACAGTTTTTGCTCGGCGTGCGCACCGCCATGGACGCCTGAGTATTGGCAGACTAGGCTTCGCAACCAGCATTTCAATTCCAAAGAGGCACGCTATGAGTTGGCTTGAAAAACTGCTCCCCCCAAAAATCCAGCAAACCGACCCGGCCGACCGCCGCTCGGTGCCCGAGGGCTTGTGGATCAAGTGCCCTAGTTGCGAAACCGTGCTCTACAAGGCTGATCTGGAGCAAAACCAGAACGTCTGCCCCACCTGCAGCCACCACCACCGCATCGGTGCGCGCGCGCGCCTGAATGTGTTTTTGGACAACGAAGGCCGGTTTGAGATCGGCCAAGAAGTGCTGCCCGTTGATGCACTCAAATTCAAGGACAGCCGCAAATACACCGAGCGGCTCAAAGAAGCCCTGGAAAACACGGGCGAGACGGACGCGCTGATCGTCATGGGCGGATCGGTCCACGGTGTGGGTCTGGTGACCGCCTGCTTTGAGTTTGAGTTCATGGGCGGCAGCATGGGCTCGGTCGTCGGTGAGCGTTTCGTGCGCGGTGTAGAGGCAGCCATCGAACAAAAAGTGCCCTTTTTGTGCTTTACCGCCACCGGCGGCGCGCGCATGCAAGAGGGCTTGCTCAGCCTCATGCAAATGGCCAAAACCAACGCTGCGCTGACCCGGCTGGCGAAAAAAGGCCTGCCCTACATCAGCGTGCTGACCGACCCCACTATGGGCGGCGTGAGCGCGGGTTTTGCCTTTTTGGGCGATGTGGTGATTGCAGAGCCCAAGGCCTTGATTGGCTTTGCCGGCCCGCGCGTCATCGAGTCCACGGTGCGGGTGACCTTGCCGGAGGGCTTTCAGCGCGCCGAGTTCTTGCAAACCAAGGGCGCGATCGATTTCATTTGTGACCGCCGCGAACTGCGCAAAACCGTGGCGGAGACACTGGCCATGTTGCAGCGCCAACCCAGCGACGCGGTGCTCTGAACTTTAGGCCACGGCCGCCAAGGCCATGCTTTGCAGATTGCCGGTAAGCAGCGCCACCACCTGAAGCAGCACCAAAAGCGCCAGCGGTGATAAATCCACCCCGCCCATCAGTGGCAGGTGGCGCCGTATGGGAGTGAGCAAGGGCGCCACCAGCCGGTCAAGCAAGTCCGTCACCGGTGAATGCGCTTGCACCCAGGACAACAAGGCATAAATCATCAACAGCCCGGTCAGCCCCGACACGGCCACCTGCAGCAGGCCGAATAAAGCGAGTACCGCCACCACGCCCAGGCTCTGCGCCGCGCCTTGCAAAAGCCACAACAGCAGGTGCTGCGCCAACTGCAAAAGCAAAGCCGCCATCAAGCTTGCCAAGTCGAAGGCCCACAGCTTGGGAAGCACCCGCCGCAGGGGCAGAACCAGCCAGTCGGTGAGCGCAAAAATAAACGGCCCCAGCGGGTTGCCTGCCCGCGCCGACATCGGAATGCGCTGCTGCTGCATGTAAAGCCGCAGCAGGCAGGTGCCACAGACCAAGCCTACGGCAACGTCGAGCACGAGTGAAATGATCTGGTAAAGCATGGGCGGGAGGGTGCGTTGCGGAAAGTGAGATGCGCCGGGCACACAGCAGGCGGGCCTGTAGAGCGCGAATCATAGCTTTAGCCACCCTCTTAGAATGACCGGTTTCGCCCCTTGGCTGCACGCGCACTTGCGTGCACGCACGGCGATCCTTGACTTGTATTGCCACCCATGTCCGACGCCCACTCCAACTCACCCACCCCGCACGACGAGAACCAACTGATTCACGAACGCCGCGAGAAACTCAAGGTCTTGCGCGAGCGCCAGGCTGCTGGCCTGGGTGTGGCGTTTCCCAACGACTTCCAACCCAGCCACAAGGCGGCAGAATTGTTTGCCAGCTATGACGCGCTCGACGCGGCTGCTCTGGCTGAACTGGGCGCCACCACCCAAGTGGCCGGGCGCATGATGCTCAAGCGCGTGATGGGCAAGGCCAGCTTTTGCACGCTGCAAGACGCGTCTTTTGGCCCCAGCGAGGGGCGTATTCAGGTCTACGTCAAAGGCGAAGAAGTGGGGGACGCGCTGTACGAAGATTTCAAACACTGGGACTTGGGTGACATCGTTGCCGCTGAGGGCCGCATGTTCAAAACCAAAACCGGCGAACTGTCCATCCACGCCACCCGCGTGCGCCTGCTGACCAAGAGCCTGCGGCCCATGCCAGACAAGTTCCACGGCATCGCCGACCAAGAAGTCAAATACCGCCAGCGCTACATCGACCTGATGACGGACGAGGCCTCGCGCAAGCGCTTTGTGGCGCGTAGCAAGGCGGTCAGCGGCATTCGCGAATTCATGGTGCACCACGGCTTTTTGGAAGTGGAGACGCCCATGCTGCACCCCATTCCCGGCGGCGCTAACGCCAAACCGTTTACCACCCACCACAACGCGCTGGACCAGCAAATGTTCTTGCGCATCGCGCCCGAGCTGTACTTAAAGCGCCTGATCGTGGGTGGGTTCGATAGGGTGTTTGAAATCAACCGCAACTTCCGCAACGAAGGCATCTCGGTGCGCCACAACCCCGAGTTCACCATGATGGAGTTCTACGCAGCGTATTGGAACTACCAGGACCTGATGACGTTCACCGAGAACCTGGTGCGCGACGCCGCCCTCAAGGCCACCGGCAGCCTGCAAATGAGTTACGGCGGCAAGCCGGTCGATCTGGCCCAGCCTTTTGAACGCCTGACCATCATCGAAGCAATCCAGAAATACACCGACGCGGGTGAGCGCGTGCTCGATGCCGAATGGCTGAGCAACGCGGTGCGCAAGCTCGGCATGACCGAGGCCAAACACCATTTGTCCACCCGCAGCCTGGCCAGCCTGCAAGTGCTGTACTTTGAAGAAACCGTGGAAGACAAGCTCTGGCAGCCCACATTCATCTGCGAGCACCCGGTAGAAATTTCGCCCCTGGCGCGCGAGAGTGACACCAAGCCCGGCGTGACCGAGCGCTTTGAGCTCTACATCACCGGCCGCGAATTCGGCAACGGCTTTAGCGAGCTGAACGACGCGCAAGACCAGGCGGCTCGCTTTCATGCCCAGGTGGCGGCCAAAGACAACGGCGACGATGAAGCCATGTACTACGACCACGACTTTGTGCGCGCCTTGGAATACGGCATGCCCCCCACCGGCGGCTGCGGCATCGGCATTGACCGGCTGATGATGCTGCTGACCGACAGCGCCAGCATCCGCGACGTTATCTTGTTCCCCGCCCTGCGCCGCGAGGTGTGACGCCCCTGCCCTACCTGCAGGCCTACCCGGAAGCCACCCGCGCGCAGGTACAAGCGCTGCTAGACCAGGGCCGTGTGGCGCAGTGGCTGACCCACAAGTACCCGCAAGGCCACGGCCTGCGCACCGACCGCGCCTTGTACGACTACGTACAAGACGCCAAAAACAGCTATTTGCGCGGCGCCGAGCCCTTGAGCAAGGTGGCGTTTGACAGCAAATTGCATATGGTGCAAAACGCTCTGGGCACGCACACCACCATAGCGCGGGTGCAGGGTTCGCGCCTAAAAACCAAGCACGAGATCCGCATCGCCAGCCTGTTCAAAGACGCACCGCCTGAGTTTTTGCGCATGATCGTGGTGCATGAGCTGGCCCACTTGCGCGAACGGGCGCACGACAAGGCCTTTTACAAGCTCTGCACGCACATGGAACCCGAATACCACCAACTGGAGTTTGAAGTGCGCGTCTACCTCACGCACCTGGAAACCTCGGGCCAGCGTCTTTGGGCTAAGCCTTAAGCCTTGAGCTGCACCAAGGCCTGGGCGATGTCGGCCTGCAAGTCGGCCACCGCTTCCAAGCCCACCGAAAAACGCACCAAAGTGCCTTTTGCAATCTCTTTGGGCCAAGCGCTGCGCATGGTGCGCAGCTCATAGGGCACAACCAAGCTGATCGGCCCCGCCCAGCTGTACCCCAGGCGGAACAGCTGCAGCGCATCGCAAAAGGCATCTACTTGCGCCTGCGCGTACTGCGGCGCGATTACCACGCTGAACAAGCACGCCGCACTGCCGTCGGGACGATCGCACAGCGCTTTCCAAAATTCATGGCCTGGCGAACCCACCAAGGCGGGGTGCAGCACCTGCACAAATTGCGGCTGCGTTTGGCACCAGGTGGCCAGGGCGCGGGTGGCTTCGTCGTGCGCGCAGTAGCGCAAGGCGATGCTGGGCAAGGAGCGCAGCACCAGCTCGGCGTCATTGCCCCCCACGCCCAGGCCTAATCGCATGTGGCACAGCTTGATCTGCATGTGCAAGGCGGGGTCGCGGGTGATGACGCTGCCCATCAGTACGTCACCGCCGCCGCTGGGGTATTTGGTGAGCGCGTGGGTAGAAATGTCCACCGCCAAAGCCTCGGGCGCGCCGGGCACCAGGTCAAAGGGCTTGAAGGCAATGCCTGCGCCCCAGGTGTTGTCCAGCGCCACCAGGGCACCATGCTGCTTGCTGATGCGCACCAAGGTGGTCAGGTCTGGAAACTCCAGGGTGACAGAGCCCGCCGCCTCCACCCACACCAAGCGGGTGGCGGGCGACAGCTTGGCGGCCAGGTCCTGCGGATCCATAGCGTCGTAGTAGCGGTGGCTGATGCCCCAGGAACGCAATTCGCCCTCCACCAGGGCTTTATTCGGACCGTAGGCGTTGTCTGGCAGCAGCACTTCGTCGCCGGTTTTCAGAAGTGCCAGTGCCACTAAAGCCAAGGCTGCCAGACCGCTGGGCACCAGCACGCACTGCAAGCCGCCCTCCAGGGTGCACAGACGCTCTTCTAGCGCATAGGTGGTGGGCGTGCCGTGCAGGCCGTAGGTGTAGGCAGACTTGCCCTTCCAGTCCCGGCTGCGCATGGCGGCAACCGTGGGAAAGAACACGGTGGACGCCTTGTGCACCGCATGCTGGGGCGCCGCAAACCCATCCGGCGCCTCGTAGGCATGGTGAATCAGCGAAGTGCTGAGTTGCGGCATAGCAGGTCTGGGCGCCTCAGACGCTCCACTTTTGGATCAACTGCTGGGGGCGCAAGGCGTCGTAACTCTCAAAGGGCTGGTGTATCCAGGGGTTGGTGGGCAAAAACTCCACCGAATAGTCGGGCGTGAAGGTGGACAGCGCCTTAGTCCAGATGACGGCGCTGCGCAGTTCGGTAATCGGCGTGTAGTTGTTGCGCAACTGGTGCATCACGGCGTTGAGCGTGTGGCCCGAGTCGGCCAGGTCGTCTACCAGCAGCACTTTGCCTGCAATCTCGCCCTTGGGCGTGGTGATGAAGCGGGCAATGTCCAGATTGCCCTGCACCGTGCCAGCATCCGAGCGGTAAGAGCTGGTGGACATGATGGCCAGCGGCTTGTCAAACACCCGCGAGAGGATGTCGCCCGGACGCATGCCGCCGCGCGCCAGGCACAAAATCGTGTCGAACTCCCAGCCCGACTGGAACACCTTGATGGCCAGCTTTTCAATCAGGTTGTGGTACTCGTCGTAGCTGACGTACAGGTGTTTACCGTCTTCAGTAAGCATAAAAGCTCCTTAACTTTGGGTGTGGCTCAGGCTGCCAAGTAGGGGTGGCGCATCATGATGGTGTGCTCGCGGTCCGGGCTGGTGGACACCATGTGGATGGGCACGCCGGTCACCTGGGCGATACGCTCCAAGTAGCGCCGCGCTGCCTCTGGCAATTCGTCGTACACCGTCACGCCCACGGTGCTGTCGCTCCAGCCGGGCATGGACTCGTAAATCGGCTTGCAGCGCGCAATGTCGTCGGCGCCCATGGGCAGGATGTCGGTGGTTTCGCCATCGAGTTCGTAGCCGGTGCACAGCAGCAGCTCGCTCAGGCCGTCAAGCACGTCGAGCTTGGTGATGCACAGTCCGCTCAGGCCATTGACCTGGGCCGAGCGTTTGAGCAGCGCCGCGTCAAACCAGCCGCAGCGGCGCGAGCGCCCGGTGGTCACACCTTTCTCAGCGCCCACGGTGCTCATGTGGTAGCCCGGAGTGCCTGGTTTTTCCCAGTCTAGTTCGGTGGGGAAAGGGCCGCTGCCTACGCGGGTGCAATAGGCTTTGGTGATGCCCAGGATGTAATGCAGCATGCCCGGCCCCACGCCCGCACCGGCAGACGCGTTGCCAGCTACGCAATTGCTAGACGTCACAAACGGGTAAGTGCCGTGGTCCACGTCGAGCAAAGTACCTTGCGCGCCTTCAAACAGCAGGTTCGCGCCGGCGCGGTGGGCGTCGTTCAATTCGCGCGACACGTCGGCCATCATGGGCTTGAGCAGTTCAGCGTGGCGCATGGCTTCCGCATAGACCGGCTCAAACAGCACTTTGCCGTCGGCCATATACGGCGCCAAAGTGGGGCCAAAGTCAAAAGCGGCCGATCCCAAGTAGGTGGTCAGCACATGGTTGTGCAGGTCCAGCAACTCGCGCAGCTTGCTGGCGAAGCGCTCGGGGTATTTCAGGTCTTGCACGCGCAGGGCGCGCCGGGCGATTTTGTCCTCATACGCCGGGCCAATGCCGCGCCCGGTAGTGCCAATTTTGATGTTGCCGCCCTTCTCGCGCGCCGCTTCGCGCGCCAGGTCCAGTGCCGCATGAAAGGGCAGTATCAAAGGGCAGGCTTCGCTGATGCGCAGGCGCGAGCGCAGCTCAACACCCACTTTTTCCAGGCCTTCGATCTCTTCAAACAGCTTGGCCGCCGACAGCACCACGCCATTGCCGATATAGCACTTGACGCCCGGGCGCATGATGCCGCTGGGAATCAGGTGCAATGCGGTCTTCACGCCGTTGATCACCAAGGTGTGGCCGGCATTGTGGCCACCCTGGAAGCGCACCACGCCTTGGGCGCTCTCGGTCAACCAGTCCACCAGTTTGCCCTTGCCCTCGTCGCCCCACTGGGTGCCTACGACCACTACATTTCGACCGGCTTGTGTATTCATTAACTTGCTTCTTTAAAGGGCCGTGACGCACCAGGCAGCGTCACGCTGCACCAGTTCGCGGTCACATTGGAATTCGTCAACTTCGCTTTCGTGGCCGGGCAAGACGCAGACCACGGTTTCACCTGCTGCGCGCAGGGCGGCAATCGCCTCGCGCAGGGCCTGGCCCTCACCCCAGGGCGCGCGGATTGCAGCCCGCAGCGCAGCGGGGCTGGCCACGGCCACCAAGGCTTTGATGTCCAGGCTAAAGCCCACAGCCGGGCGCTTGCGTCCAAAGACCGAACCCACCGCGTCATACCGCCCACCGCGCACCAAGGCGTCTGGCGCACCTGCTGCGTAGACCGCAAAACGCGCACCGCTGTAATAGGCATAGCCGCGTAAATCAGCCAAGTCAAAAGCCACGCTGGCGCCCTGAATATGACCCGCTAACCATTGGAGCTGGTCCAGCGCGGCGTGGATAGTTGGCAGCGGCGGCAGCACGCGGCGCGCCTCTTCCAATAGGGTGGCGTCGCCGTAGAGTTGTGTGAGCTGCTGCAGCGCGCGGGAAATGTCGGTGGATGCCTGCGCCGTGAGTTGGGCCAAGGCGCTGATGTCCTTGGTAGCCAGTGCAGCGTGCACCTCGGCGGTTTGGGCGGGCGTGAGCGCGGTTTGCGCCAGCAAGGCATTAACGATACGAACATCGCCCAAGTCCACCGTCAGCGCCCCCACATGTGCCGCGCCTAGGCTATCCAGCGCCAGCTCCAAAATTTCCAGATCGGCTTCCAAGCCAGCGTGGCCGTAGATTTCTGCGCCCAATTGCAGCGGCTCGCGGCTGGCGTGGGGTGCAGCGGGACGGGTGTGCAACACCGGACCGCAGTAGGACAAGCGAGCCACGCCCTTGCGGTTGAGCAAATGGGCGTCAATGCGCGCCACCTGCGGCGTGCTGTCGGCGCGCAGGCCCATCATGCGGCCCGAAATTTGGTCTACCAGTTTGAAGGTTTGCAGGTCCAGGGCTTCACCTGTTCCCGTCAACAAGGACTCAAGGTGCTCCAGCAAGGGCGGCATGACGAGTTCGTAGCCGTAGCGGCGCGCTGTGTCCAGCAAGTTACGTCGGATTTCTTCAATGTGGCGCGCCTCGGACGGCAGCACATCGGCAATATGATCCGGAAGGACCCAAGCGGACATGAAATAAGGGGGTTTGTTAAAAACGAGATTTTACCGGGCCGGTTGCCGGTATAAAGTGCGCGCGCCCGAGCAGTCAGGCGCGCCGAGTCAGAATCTACTTCTTGGCGCCACCCACCACCGCACCACCGCCGCGGAATATCTTGAAAAACTCGCTCGACGAGGGATCCACCACCATCACGTCGGTCTTGTTTGCAAAACTGGTTTTGTAGGCTTCAAGGCTTCGGTAAAACTGGGCGAATTGCGGGTCACGGTTAAAAGCTTCAGCGTAAATGCGGGCAGCTTCGGCATCGCCCTCACCTTTAATTTTTTGCGCATCACGGTAGGCATTGGCAATCGTCACCTCGCGCTGGCGGTCGGCATCGGCACGGATTTTTTCACCCTCGGCCGCGCCAGTGGAACGCAGTTCATTGGCCACGCGCTTGCGCTCGGCCTCCATGCGGCGGTAGACCGACTCGGTAATCGCCTCCACATAGTCCACGCGGGTGATGCGCACATCCACCACGTCTACACCCCAGGGTTTGGCGCCACGTACCTTGGCCAGCACTTCAGTTTTGACGTCGGCCATCAGCGCGTCCCGCTTCAAGGACAGCAACTCTTTGACGGTGCGCTTGTTGATTGCCTCTTGGAAGGCATTTCGTACCACGCGGTTGAGCTGGCTAGCCCCGGCCGCTTCATTCAAGCCCACGTTACGAATGTAGTCCGAGGGCTCAGAAATACGCCACCGCACAAACCAGTCGATCACCACCCGCTGCTTCTCGGCGGTGAGCATGGGCTCGGCGTCGGTACTGTCAAGGGTCAAAAGGCGTTTGTCGATGTAGGACACGTTTTGAAACGGCGGCGGCAGCTTCCAGTTGAGGCCGGGCTCCGTAATGACTTCCTTGATTTGTCCAAGAGCGTAAACCACGCCAAATTGGCGCTGGTCCACTACGAAAAGGGTAGAACTTGCCAGCACCAAAAGCACCAACAACGACGATAAAACCAATCCGATACGGTTCATAGTGATCTCCTAGCGCGCATCGCGCTCACGGGTTCGAACTGCGTCCCGGCTCCGGGCTTCCGCATTCGGTGTGACAGTCGTGGTGGGGGTTGACGGTGAAGCAGACGCAGGAGCCACTGCGGAGGCTGGCTCGCCCGTTGCGCCCAGTTGCAAAATTTTGTCAAGCGGCAGGTTTAGCAACGTGGCACCTTGGCGCGAGTCAACCAGGACCTTGGTCACGTTGGCAAAAATTTGTTGCATGGTGTCGAGGTACATCCTGTCCCGAGTAACTTGGGGAGCCTTTTGGTACTCGTTGTAAACCGAGCGAAAGCGCTGCGCATCGCCCTGGGCTTGCGCGACCACGCGGGCTTTGTAGGCATCGGCCTCTTCTTTAAGGCGTGAGGCTGAGCCTACGGCGCGGGGGATCACGTCATTGGCGTAAGCCTGGGCCTCATTTTTGGTGCGCTCGCGCTCCTGGCCGGCTTTGAGCACGTCGTCAAAAGAAGCTTGCACCTGTTCGGGCGGCCGCACGCCACCTTGCTGCAAATTGATGCCCACGACTTCAATGCCGACTTTGTAGCGGTCCAGTATTTCTTGCATCATGGCGCGTACTTTCGGAGCGATCTGGTCACGGTCTTCGGACAAAGCGGCATCCATGTTCATTTTGCCCAGCACCTCGCGCACCGAAGTTTCTGCAGCCTGCACCACGGCGTCGGTTGGATTTTTGCTCTCAAACAAGAACGCCCGAGCGTCATTGAGGCGGTACTGAACTGCGAATTTGATGTCCAAAATGTTCTCGTCTTGGGTCAGCATGGCCGACTCGCGCAGGCCGGTGGCCTTGAGTACATTGTCTCGACCCACGTCGACCGAGCGAATTTGGGTCACAAACACCAGTTCATGGCGTTGTATGGGGTAGGGCATGCGCCAGTTGAAACCGGCGTTCACCGTGGACTTGTAGCTCCCAAACTGGGTTATCACCGCCTGCTGTCCCTCTTGGACGATGAAAAAGCCGGTGCCCAGCCAGACCAAGAACACCAAGGCGGCGATTACCGCACCGCCGATGCCCGCATTTTTGAACTCGGGCAGGCGTCCGCCCGGTCCACGTCCCTGCCCCCCACCTAGCTTTTTTCCAGAACCTAACCAGCCATTGAGCTTGCGATTGAAGTCGCGCCAGAGTTCATCAAGGTCCGGCGGACCAGATTGCGCACCAGGCCGTGGGTTTGGCCGAGGTCTTTCTTCCTCGTGCGGTGGGTTGTCTTTGGGTTCGGGCGTCGATTCAGGCCTGGACTGCCCTGTGGCATCAGACTTTCCTTCGTCAGAACGCCCCCAACGGCTGTCGTTAAGGTTAAACGTACCCCAGAAGCGCCCGGACAGGCTGCCAAGGTTAAGGTTTGGAATAGAAAATTTCATCGTCATCACTTTCGCACACAGTGTTCCATTGTCCACACTTACGATTCAGCCTCAGCCAGCACAAGGGGATCCGAGCGCAGTGCATCTCGATCGCGCGCCACAATGGAGGCCAATGCAGCACGCAATAGGGGAATGCCATTGCCTTCACGTGCGCTCGCAAAGATGCGAGGCGTTTGTACGCCGTCGATCTCCACGAAATCACGCGCCTGC
The DNA here is from genome assembly GCA_029865675.1 of Rhodoferax sp. Classification (GTDB taxonomy): domain Bacteria; phylum Pseudomonadota; class Gammaproteobacteria; order Burkholderiales; family Burkholderiaceae_C; genus Allorhodoferax. The sequence continues at coordinate 28,092 of JARXAU010000056.1, read as the reverse complement.
AAGGGCAGGTTGGCCGCGTCCATGGCATCCAACTTGTTGAAAACCAAAAGCTGCGGTATGTCCTGCGCTCCAATCTCCGTGAGTACCTGCTGCACCTGACGGATCTGCAGGCCATGGTCAGGGTTGGATCCGTCTACCACGTGCACCAGCAAGTCTGCGTCAATCACCTCTTGCAAGGTGGCCTGAAACGCATCAATCAAGCCATGGGGCAGATCGCGGATAAAACCCACGGTGTCAGACAGTGACACCGAGCGCTGCGCCTCGCCCAGATACAACTGGCGCGTCGTAGTGTCCAAGGTGGCGAAAAGCTGATCCGCAGCATAAGCGCGCGCCTTGACCAAGGCATTGAACAAAGTGGACTTGCCAGCGTTGGTGTAGCCAATGAGTGAAATATTGAATGCCCCTCGACGGTCTCTTTGCTTGCGCTGAGTGAGGTGCTGTCGCTTGACTTTTTGGAGTTGCTCTTTGGTGCGCTTGATCGTGGTGGCGATCATGCGCCGGTCCAGTTCAATCTGGGTCTCGCCCGGGCCGCCTCGGGTACCAATACCACCCCGCTGGCGCTCAAGGTGCGACCAACGGCGCACAAGGCGCGTGCTGAGGTATTGCAAGCGCGCAAGCTCCACCTGCAGCTTGCCCTCGTGGCTGCGCGCCCGTTGCGCAAATATCTCCAGGATGAGGAACGTGCGGTCGTTCACCGGCAGCTCCAAACGCCGTTCCAAATTACGCTGCTGGCCGGGGCTCAAGCTTTGATCGAACAAGATTTCTTCGGCACCGTACTGCTGAGCCAACAATTTAATCTCATCGGCCTTGCCGGTGCCCACAAAAAGCGCCGCATCTGGTGCTCGCCGCTTGCACGTGATAGAGGCCACCGGCTCCATGCCAGCGGTCTTTGCCAACAAACCCAACTCCTGGAGTTCGCCGTCAAAATTTGGCTGCCCCAAATCGACACCCACCAGGATGGTTTTCGGGGCTGCGGTTTGGTGGGTGGCGTTCAAATGGCGGAGGGTGTAAGGCTAAGACGCGTGGAGCAACAAGGCAAAGGCAAGTGTCAGGGAGTCTCGGCCTGGTCCGTACCCGCAGACGCCAGATTCACTGCACGCCCAGGCACGATAGTGGATATCGCGTGCTTGTAGACCATCTGGGTAACCGTGTTGCGAAGCAGAACCACATACTGGTCAAAGGACTCGATCTGTCCCTGCAATTTGATACCGTTGACCAAATAAACCGACACGGGGATGTGCTCACGGCGCAGAGCATTTAGAAAAGGGTCTTGCAGGAGCTGGCTTTTATTGTTCACGATATTCTCCGTGTTGGAACGTTAAGAGGTGGAAAGATACCACATCGGCAAACGCACTCAGGCCGCTTCGCGCTCGTAAAAAGGGGCATTCGCCGCTCTCCTGTGGCTCACTCTTTATCAGAATAAGGGTTCGTGGAGGACTTCATTTGAATCAGCAAAGGCGTACCCACCAGGTTGAATTCCTTGCGAAAACGCCCTTCCAAAAACCGCTTGTAAGCGTCCGTCACATGTTCAAGAGAGTTGCCGTGAACGATGATGATGGGCGGGTTCATGCCGCCTTGGTGGGCGTAGCGCAATTTCGGCCGGTACATGCCGGTCTTCTTGGGTGTCTGAAACTGCACAGCCTCCAGCAGCAAGCGTGTCAGCAAGGGGGTGGGCATTTTGCAGTTGGCCGAGCGGTGTGCCTGTGCGATCGAATCCCATACCGGACCGAGCCCCTGGCGCTTGGTGGCCGAGATGAAATGCACGGTGGAAAACTTCAGAAACCCCAGACGTGTCTCCAACGAACGTTTCACCAACTCGCGCTGGTACTCATCCACCGCATCCCATTTGTTCACTGCTACCACCACCGCACGCCCAGACTCAAGTACGTAGCCCGCAATGTGCGCATCTTGGTCGGTTACGCCCTGCATAGCATCAATCAGCAGCAGGACCACATTGGCCGACTCGATGGCCTGAAGCGTTTTGACGACCGAGAACTTTTCGATTGCCTCGAACACCTTGCCTTTGCGGCGCAACCCTGCGGTGTCAATCAACTCGAACTTTTGCCCACCCCGCTCAAAGGGCACAGAGATCGCGTCGCGCGTGGTGCCAGGCAGGTCAAAAGCCACCAGGCGCTCTTCCCCGAGCCAGGTGTTGATCAAGGTCGACTTACCGACATTGGGTCGCCCGGCCACGGCGAGTTTGATGCTGGAGGGGTCGCTCGCTTCTTCGGCGAGTGCCATGGCCAGCGCCAAGGGTTCGAGCACCCGGTCAATCAGGGGGCGGATGCCTTGGCCATGAGCGGCACTGATAGGAATGACCGCACCGAGGCCCAGCTCAAAAAACTCGGTGAAATGCACCCCTTCGGTCATGCCTTCGGCCTTATTGGCCACCACCACGGCCGATTTGCCCAGGCGGCGCAGGTACTTGGCGATCTCATGGTCTTGCGCGGACACGCCACCCCGCGCGTCCACCACAAACAGCACCACGTCGGCTTCGGCCACGGCTTGGCGGGTTTGTTTGGCCATTTCTTTGTAGATGCCGCTATCCGCGTCGGGCTCAAAGCCCCCCGTATCCACCACGATGTACTCGTGTTTGCCGTGCTTGGCATTGCCGTAATGGCGGTCGCGCGTCAGGCCAGCGTAGTCGGCAACAATGGCGTCGCGGGTTTTGGTCAGGCGGTTGAACAGGGTCGATTTGCCCACATTGGGTCTACCGACCAGGGCGATAACGGGTTTCATGAAGTTTCCAGCCTAATTATTCAGGCCGAAACCCAATCACCGCGCCGCGCGTTGTTACTGCGACCAAAGTTTCATCCACCACCACGGGAGCCCAGGCGATGGCGGATCCGTCTGTCGCTGCACGCGCGAGTACCGAACCGTCTTGGAGCGAAAGGAAATGCAAAAACCCTTCAAAATCACCTACAACGACCGAGTTAGCGACCAGAGCCGGGCCCGAAAGCCCCCGGAAACGAAGCTTTTCATTGGTCCAGAGCTTGTCACCGTCAGCCCGACGCCAGGCGACGACTTTGCCGTCCGCCTCGGCACCAAAGACGGCGGCCCCGTTGCCCGCTATACCGCTGGAACCGGCAGCGGCTTTGGTCCAAACTGTTCGCCCTCGTTGGGCATCGACACAGGCCACTGCAGACTGAAACGCACGCACGCAGAGGTTGTCACCCACGCGGCTTAGGCCGTACACCATATCTACCAGGCGCTCCACCTCATTCACGCCCCGACCCATCGCCACTGCAGCGTCCCAGCGGGTAGCGCCGTTTTGGGGATTTAAGCCCAGCAGACGTCCGCTCTGGCCACTGACCAGTGTGTCGCCTACCGCTATCAAAATACCAGGCTGTCCTAGCACCAAGGCGTCGCCAGGGCGCTTTTGGACCCACAGCTTTCGTCCTGTGGACGCATCAAATGCCGATACGGTCCGGTCCGCCGACTGCAAAAAAACGCGTGCACCCGCCACCAAAGGTGGTGTCAACGTCAGCGACGGCATCTTTTGCCGCCACAACTCTTTGCCGTCGCGCAGCGCGATCAACTGGTTTTCTCGGGTGACGACCGCTGCAGTCTCCCCATCGCTGCCGACGCCTGCGCTCAGGGCCTGCGCCAAACTGGCGCGCCACACCACTGTTCCGCTGCGCCCCTCTAGGGCAAGAACATCCCCTTGCGTGGACGCAAGCAGCACTTGGGTGCCCACCACGTGCGCTTGGAGTGGCAGCGCGGTGGCACCAAGGTTGACACGCCATTGCTCTTTGACTGCTGCCTGCGAAGGCGCTGGCTCCAGCGCGCTGGGTTTGGGCTTATCGCCGCTGGCGCAGGCTTGCAAGAGCGAGATCAGCAGCACCAAAAGAATGACCTGCATAGCGGGTAACCGCCTGGTTGCGTCTCGCATCAGCGCTCTCCGCCCGTTGTTTTAGGCAAGACGTCTTTGGCAGGCTCCGGCTCTACGCCCAGGGCGTTGAGCTTCACCCGGACCAAACGGCGGTATTCGGAACGTTCGTCGAATTGACGGAATGCAGCCAAGTAGGCCTCTTTGGCGGGACCGCGTTGCCCCTGCAGCAACAAAAGGTCGCCCTTGCGGTCGGCAACCAAGGGCAAAAACGCGTCACCCTTGACGGCTTCAAGAGCCTTGAGGGCTTCGGGATACTGCTTGGCATCTAGAAAAACATTCGCTAAGCGCAGCTGCGCAATCGCGGCGTGACCTTCGTCTCCCGCCTTGTCTGCCACCCACTGCAGGGCAGCTTTTGCCGTCTCAGGCTTGCCTGAGTCTGCGGCCAGTTTCGCCAAAGCCAGGCCGGCTTGTGCGGTGTAGCTGGCGCGACCGTAGCGTTCTTTCATGTCGTTGAAGGCACGCTCCGACTTTTCCAGGCTGCCCGCACTCACGAACCGCGTCATCTCGTCAAAGAGGGCAGAAGCTTGGCTTGCCTGGCTGCGCTGCCAATACTGGTAGCCGTTCCAGCCACCCACACAGAGCAGAATGAGCAATAGCACGGTGCTGACCAGGTTGCCGTACTTGCTCCAAAAATGCTTGAGTTCGTCGAGCTTTTCTTGTTCTTCGAGGTCGAGTTGATTTGCCATATCGGTGTTTGTTTAAGCGGCGGATTGTAGGCTCTGGGCCCAGTCAGCCCATTGATCTAGCGCCACAGTGCGCTGGGGAGCCGCCGGGTCACGCAAGGCTTTGACGGTGACGCAGCCTTGCGCGAGCTCGTCGGCGCCAAACACCAGGGCGTAGCGTGCGCCGGAGGCGTCGGCTTTTTTAAACTGGGACTTCATACTGGCCATGCCCGACTCGCCGCTGGCGTGCATGAGCGCCGACACCCCTGCGCCACGCAAACATTGCAGGCAGGCCGCAGCCTGGGGCAAGGCAGACGCATCGGGGATCACGGCATAAACGTCGAGCACCGGCATGGCAAGCGACTCCTCTTGCGCGCGCAGCAGCTCCAGCACCCGCTCTATGCCCATGGCCCATCCCACGGCGGGCGCAGGTTTGCCGCCAATTTGTTCGATCAAATAGTCGTAGCGCCCGCCGCCGCAAATCGTGCCTTGGGAGCCCAACTGCGTAGTGACAAATTCAAACACCGTGAGGTTGTAGTAATCCATGCCGCGCACCAGGCGCGGGTTCATGTAATAGGGCACGCGGTTGGCGTCCAGAATGGCCAGCACCGTGTCCAAGTGCGCCTTGGACTCCTCGCCCAAAAAGTCCATCAGCTTCGGTGCAGCCTCAATCACTTCCTGCATCGCGGGATTCTTGCTGTCGAGCAGGCGCAACGGGTTAAGGTGCAGGCGCCGACGCGATTCGGGGTCCAGCACATCGGTGTGCGCTTCAAAATGGGCAATCAGCGCAGCGCGGTGCAAATTGCGCTCAGCGGGCTGGCCCAGGCTGTTGATTTGCAGCTCCACGCCGCCAATGCCCAGTTCCTGCCACAGCGCGTGCGCCATCAGGATCAGCTCCGCGTCCACCTCCGGCCCGCCAAAGCCCAGCGCCTCGGCGCCCACTTGGTGAAACTGCCGGTAGCGACCACGCTGGGGCCGCTCGTGGCGGAACATGGAGCCAAAGTAATACAGGCGTTTCCCGCCGTTGTAGAGCAGCGTGTGTTCGACCACGGCGCGCACCACGCCAGCGGTGTTCTCAGGCCGCAAGGTGAGCTGTTCGCCATTGAGCCGGTCCTCAAACGAATACATCTCTTTTTCGACAATGTCGGTCACCTCGCCCAAGCCGCGCACGAACAAGGCGGTAGGCTCGACGATGGGCGTGCGGATGTTTTCGTAGGCGTAGCGGCGCATCAGCGCGCGCACGCGTTCTTCCAAAGCCTCCCATCGGGCCGAGTCGGGCGGCAGTATGTCGTTCATGCCCTTGACGGCCATGAGTTTTTCCGCCTTGCGTGGCGTGTTTGCTTCTGTCATAGGCGGGGTCAGGTGGGCGATTGCGTTGCCGCTGCGCCGAAACGCTGTTGGATGTAGTTCTCGACCACCGCTTGAAAGTCGGTGGCAATGGCGTCGCCGCGCAGGGTCATGCGCTTCTCGCCGTCGATAAATACCGGTGCGGCCGGGGCCTCGCCAGTGCCGGGCAGGCTGATGCCAATGTCGGCGTGCTTGCTTTCACCCGGGCCGTTGACGATGCAGCCCATGACCGCCACCTTCATGCCCTCCACGCCGGGGTAACGCGTGCGCCACACCGGCATTTGCTCGCGCAGAAAATTGTCGATCTGCTGCGTCAGCTCCTGGAATGTGGTGCTGGTGGTGCGCCCACAGCCGGGGCAGGCGGTCACGCTGGGAACGAAAGAGCGCAAACCCAAGGCCTGCAAAATCTCAGCCGCTACCACCACTTCTTGGTTGCGCGACTCACCGGGCGCAGGGGTGAGCGATACGCGAATCGTGTCGCCAATGCCTTCTTGCAGCAGCACCGCCAGCGCCACGCTAGAGGCCACCGTGCCCTTGGTGCCCATGCCGGCCTCGGTCAGGCCCAAGTGCAAGGGGTAGCGGGTAGTACGGCCCAATTCGCGGTACACCGCGATCAAGTCTTGTACGCCACTGACCTTGCAAGAAATGATGATCTGACTGGCTTGCATGCCCATGGACTGGGCCAGTTCCGCCGAGCCTACGGCCGAACTGATCAAAGCCTGGTACATCACCTTTTTCACGTCCAAAGGTTGCGCCAGGGCGGCGTTGGCGTCCATCAGGCTGGCGAGCAGTTCCTGGTCCAGGCTGCCCCAGTTCACGCCGATGCGCACCGGTTTGTCCCAGCGCAGCGCGGCTTCGATCATTTGGCCAAATTGGCGGTCTTTTTTGTCGCCCTTGCCCACGTTGCCGGGGTTAATGCGGTATTTGGACAAGGCCTGCGCGCAGTCGGGAAAGTCGGTGAGCAGGCGGTGGCCGTTGAAGTGGAAATCGCCCACCAGCGGCACCGACACGCCCATGCGGTCCAGTTGCTCGCGGATATAGGGCACGGCCTGCGCCGCCTCGGGCGTGTTGACCGTGATACGCACCATCTCCGAGCCCGCGAGCGCCAATTCTTTCACTTGGATGGCAGTGCCAACGGCATCGACCGTGTCGGTGTTGGTCATGGACTGGATGCGTACCGGCGCGCCGCCGCCCATGGTGACGACATTACTTCCCCATGCCACACGGGCTTGGAGGCTTGGGCGCGCTGGGCTGCCGTTGGAATTGAACTGTGTGGGGTCTTGCATCATCGCACCTTGAATCTTGCTACGTTGTCTGGCGAAGGCTCCAATGTCAGCGCCTGGCCGCGCACCGCCACCTCCGTGTGGTCGGCCCGCCCTACCACCACAGAAAGCGGCACTTCGCCACTGGCACGTGCGACGTCACCGGCCAACATGGTCCGGCGCAATAGCAACATGCCTTTGGCGTCGTTCACCTCAATCCAGGTCTCGCCCTTCGCCTTGAAACTGACCAAAACCCCGGACGGCGCAGCAGGTGCTTGCTCTGGAGGCGAGACGTCCGCTATGGTGTCCTTGGTGCCCAATGTATGCACGCCGGGCGTTGCGCCGCCAGCGCTGCCGACTGGGGCTACGTTGGCGTCTGACAGAGCCGCAGGAGCCGATGACGGCAAATCCATTGATCCCGCCTGCGGCGGCAAAAGGGGCGGGGCACTGGAATCGGCAAGCTGCGCCGCATCACCTAAGTTGTCAACCTGCACCATGCGCACCAACTCGGATTGCAACCGCAACCCAAAAACCCACACCAAAAACACGAGCAGCGCAAAACCGGAAGCGAGAACGATGGCCTTGCCCGGCCGCCCGGCGGCCACTGAGGCCCTACGCAAGTTGAGTACGCTGCGGTTGTGAAAATTCGCCCCGAGCTCTGCGCCGGGCAATATCAACGCCGGTTGGCGGGCTTTAGGCAGGCGATCCAATACGGTTGCAGGGTCTAGCGCTAATTGGCGACATACCGTGGCCGCCACCGCGCGCACGACATTGGCGTCCGGCCAGACTTCAAGCCGGTCCTCTTCCAAGGCAAGTAGGCGCGGCACGGAGACCTTGACCCGCGCAGAAAGCTGCTCCAAGGACAGCCCAGAAGCCTTGCGCGCGTTTTGCAGCAATTGGCCCGATGTGGGCGGCTGGGCCTGAGCCTGAGACGCGGTTAGGTCATGCCCAAGATCACTCATTGAACGATCGCCTCTCAAACAACAGCAGCTCCCGAGAAGTGGGAAAACGTTGACCCAAAGTCCGCCCCAAGGCTTGCAGGGATTGCGAATCCCCCAACGCATGTGCAAGCTTTGCACCCAACCAAAGCGACTCTGCGTTGGCCAGCTCAGAGCCGTTGAGCGGCACGAGGTAACGCCGCGCCAGAACCAACTCCCCTCGCTTGAAAAACTGCGACGCAAGGTTGTAAGAGACTACAGGATTACTCGGATCGATTTCATAGGCCTTCAGCAAGCTCGTCTCCGCCGCACGTGTTTGGCCCGCCTTGGCTTGGCACAGACCCTGAATCATCCAGGTCTTTGCTCGGTCGTCGTACATGGGGTTGGCCAGTGCCGCTGTGAACATTTCCTCGGCTTGCGCCATGCGACCTTGTTGGCACAAGAGCAGGCCGTAGTTGTGCTGCACGCTCGCTGCCTTGGGGTTGAGCGCCAAGGCCTGGCGAAAACTGTCGTCGGCAAGCGACAGTTCGTTGAGTCGCATGTAAATCAAACCCCGCAGGCTGTGCGCCTCGTACAAACTTGCATCCACGGCGATGGACTGCTTGACTTCGTCCAGCGCGATGGTGGTTTTGCCTTCATTGAAGTAATTCAGCGCAAGCTCCAAGCGAATGCGCGCGCGCTTGCGGCTTTCGGTCTCGTCCGAGGCGGTCACCAAATCAGATTTGTCAGACCGTGTTGGTGTGCCACTGCAAGCCACCAGGCCCAGCAAAGCGGCGACAGTCAACCAGCGCAAGGCCAGCCCCGCATGGCCCAGGCAATTGGGCAGCAACAACGCACGGCGGAGTGGCTGAGCGCCCATGTCAATGCACCTCAGCGACCAGGGCGGACGCAGCGACCGAGGGCTTTTCAGCGCTGCGCTGCTTGTGCATGCGCACCACCACGCCAGTGCGGTCTTGCACGTCACCGGCCAACTGGCCGCAGGCGGCGGCAATGTCGTCACCGCGCGTCTTGCGCACCGTGGTAACCACGCCAGCGCGGCTCAACACGTCCGAGAAGGCCTGCACCCGGGCCGCCGACGAACGCGTCAGGCCCGAGGCCGCAAACGGGTTGAAGGGAATCAAATTGACCTTGCACCAATGCAGGTTGCCGCCGGAGGTACACAAGAGTTCAACCAACTGCGCGGCCAGCTCGGGCGTGTCGTTGACGCCGTCGAGCATGCAGTACTCAAAAGTAATGAAGTCGCGCGGCGCCACAGCCAGGTAGCGCACGCAGGCCTGCATCAGCTCGGCGATCGGGTATTTTTTGTTCAGCGGCACCAGGCTTTCGCGCAAGGCATCGATGGGCGCATGCAAAGACACGGCCAGCGCCACCGGACAGTCCTGGCCCAGGCGGTCCATCATGGGCACCATGCCCGAAGTTGACACTGTGACGCGGCGGCGCGACAGGCCGTAGGCGTGGTCGTCAAGCATCACCTTGAGCGCGGGCACCAGTTCGGCATAGTTTTGCAAGGGCTCGCCCATGCCCATCATCACCACGTTGGAGATGATGCGCTCGTCGCGCCCTAGGTGCTTGCGCAAAAAATGCTCGGCAAACCAAAGTTGCGAGACGATTTCGCCCGCCGTCAGATTACGGCTAAAGCCTTGGTGGCCGGTGGAGCAAAAGCGGCAGCCCACGGCGCAGCCGGCCTGGGACGAAATGCACAGGGTGCCACGGTCAGATTCGGGAATAAAAACGGCTTCTACCGCGTCACCCGCACCCACGTCAAACAGCCACTTGATGGTGCCGTCGCTGGATGCGTGCTGAGAAACCACGGGAAGCGGAGCAACCGCGGCGCAGGTCTTGAGCTTTTCGCGCAAGGACTTGGCCAGGTCGGTCATGGCGTCAAAGTCGGACGCGCCTTTTTGGTGGATCCAGCGAAACAGCTGGACCGCGCGGAAACGCTTCTCGCCTAGACGCTCACAAAAAAGGGCCAAGCCCTCGAGGTCATAGTCGAGAAGATTGGCCGCCATGGTGCGAGTTAACGGGAGTAGACGTTCAGACCGGCAAAGAAGAAAGCAATTTCGACTGCAGCGGTCTCAGCGGCGTCGGAGCCGTGGACCGCGTTGGCGTCAATGCTGTCGGCAAAATCAGCACGAATGGTGCCGGGGGCGGCTTTCTTGGGGTCTGTGGCACCCATCAGGTCGCGGTGGGTCAGGATGGCGTTTTCGCCTTCCAGGGCCTGGATCATCACGGGGCCGGAGATCATGAAATCCACCAGGTCTTTGAAGAAGGGGCGGGCTTTGTGCACCGCGTAAAAGGCTTCGGCTTCGCCGCGCGACAAGTGGACCATGCGCGCTGCCACGACTTTGAGGCCAGCACCTTCAAAACGGGCGTAGATTTGGCCAATCACGTTTTTGGCCACAGCGTCGGGCTTGATGATGGAGAGTGTGCGTTCGATAGCCATGGTGTTACTTCAACCTTCGTAATAAATGAATCGCCACCCTGCGTGGCAAAGCATGCGAGTTTAGCAGTTAGCCCTAGCGGCTGCGCCCCGTGCGGCGCGGGCTACCAGGGCCGCTGCGCTGGCGCTGCGCCTCTTGTTTTCGCTGGCGTGACAAGCTGTCGGCGCCGATATAGCCCACCGATGTTTTCAGGGGATCGGGCTGGGCTGCGCCACCACTTGCCTTGCCAGCCGGTGATGGGGCGCCACTGCGCCCAGCTCCCGGCCCGCGACCTGCGCCCGCGCGTTGGGCGCCGGGCGGTGCGGATGGCCCGCCGCGGCGCATGCCGGGGCCTCGCGGAGCGGGACGGCCTGCGCCATCGGCCACTCGCACGCGCTCTACGCCGTCGTTGCCAGCACCCGCGCTGCCTGCGGCTTGTACCAAAGCGGCGATGTCAGCCTCGTCCAGCTCCATCCAGGCGCCGCGCTTGAGGCCGCGCGGCAGCAGCATGGCACCGTAGCGAATGCGAATCAGACGGCTCACTGCGTGGCCCACGGCTTCGAGCATCCGGCGCACTTCGCGGTTACGGCCCTCAGAGATGGTGACGCGGTACCAGCAGTTGCTGCCCTCGCCGCCACCCGCCTCGATGGAGCCAAACTGCGCGATGCCGTCGTCGAGCTTGACGCCGTCGAGCAGTATTTGCTTTTCTTCCTTGCTGAGCGACCCCAGCACCCGCACTGCGTATTCGCGCACCAGGCCAAAGCGGGGATGCATCAAGTTGTTGGCCAGTTCGCCCGAGCTGGTGAACAGCAACAGGCCCTCGGTATTGAGGTCCAAGCGCCCGACCGACTGCCATTTGCCCTGGTTGAGCTTGGGCAGGCGGCGAAAAACCGTGGGGCGGTTTTGCGGATCGTCATGGGTGACGACCTCGCCCACCGGCTTGTGGTACGCGATGACGCGCGGTGGCGGCGGGTCAATGCGAAAGCGGATCGGTTTGCCGTTGACCTTGACGTGGTCGCCAAACTGGATGCGCTGGCCGATGTGGGCCGGCTCGTTGTTGACCGAAATGCGGCCTTCGAGAATCAGCTGCTCCATCTCAAGGCGCGAGCCCATGCCGGCCTGGGCCAGGATTTTGTGCAGCTTGGGCGTCTCGGCCATGGGCGTCAGGATGCGCTTGGGCGGGGTGACCTCTAGGGCAGCGTCTTGCGCATCAAATGCGCCCGAGACGACTTGGTCAAACAGGCTTGCGTCTTTGCTGCGCCCTTCGTCAGAGGCTTCGGGAGCTGCCGACGCAGCACTGGCTTGCGCCTTGGAGTCTGAGTTGGGCATCACCGTGGTAGCGGGCGTTTCCACAGGGGCTTGTGGTTTTTGACCGGGGGTTTCGAGGTCGGTGTCGGTGTCGTTCATGGGGTGCTTGGAGCGCTCGGATTGCTGAAAAAATCGGGATACGCCTGCGGAGTTGCGTTTTGTGGAGACGGTGGCGGTGCAGCTGGCTGCGTCTGCGCGTCGGCATCGGTCAAAGCCAGTTCGGGCGCGACCGCGGCTTCGAGCAAGCTGGTCAAAGTGTCCATCGCGGCGCTGCCGCGCTGCTCACCCACCGGTTCCAGCGCGGGCAATTGGCTCAGGCCTTGCAGGCCCAGGTCGTCCAAAAACTGGCGTGTGGTGGCAAACAATGCCGGACGCCCTGGCGCCTCGCGGTGGCCAATGACCTCAATCCAGCCACGGTCCTCCAGCTGTTTGACGATCAATGAATTGATGGTGACGCCCCGGATGTCTTCCATATCCCCCCGCGTGACCGGCTGGCGGTAGGCGATGATGGCCAGGGTTTCCAAGGTGGCTCGGGTGTAGCGCGGAGGCTTTTCGGGGTGCAGGCGGTCCAAGTATTCCCGCATCTCGGGCCGACTCTGAAAGCGCCAACCGCTCGCGACCTGAACCAGCTCTATGCCCCGGTCGGTCCATTGGGCGCTGAGATCTGTGAGCATTTCTTTCAATGTGTCGCTGCCAATCTCGTCCCGGAACAAGATGCGCATGTCCCGCAGCAGCAAGGGCTGTTGGGCGCAAATCAAGGCAGTTTCCAAGACGCGCGTGGCTTGTGCGGTATTGATCATGCAAACGTTTCCGGGCGAGGGGCTCGCCAGAGGGGGAAGAGGTGCGGTCTGGGCGGGCTGTTCAGCGGCAGCGACTCCATCCGTGTCAGCAATGCCTGTATCTGCACGGCTGCGAATTGACGTTAGGACTAAACCCTAAGGTCCGCTTTCATTGTATCTGAGCCCCCGTGCATCGAGCAGGGCCTGAAAGTCAGGCGGTACCGCCGCCTCAAATGCCAATGGCTCACCCGTCATGGGGTGCACAAACGCCAGCCTAAAGGCGTGCAGCGCCTGGCGCGTCATTGCGTCGCTGGTGCTGCCGCCATAAACCGTGTCGGCCACCAGCGGGTGGCCGATAGACGCCATGTGCACCCGAATCTGGTGCGTGCGGCCGGTGTGGAGCACGCAGCGCACCAAGCAGGTGTCCACGGCGTTACCCAGAAAAATGAAGTCGGTTTGGGCCGTTTTGCCGGGTGATTTGAGCAAATCCACCACCGCCATGCGTAGGCGGTTGCGCGGGTCGCGGCCTATGGGCGCTTGCACCGTGACCGTGGCGGCTCCGCTCCAGGGCTTGTGGCCTGCGGCCAAGTATTGGCGGCTGACGGTGCGCGCGGCAATGGCCTGCACCAGCGCGTCCATGGCCAAGCGGCTGCGGGCGACCACCATCAGGCCGCTGGTGTCTTTGTCCAGCCGGTGGACAATGCCAGCACGAGGCACTTCCGAAATTTTGGGGTCCAGCGCCAGCAGGCCGTTGAGCAGCGTGCTGCTCCAATTGCCGGGCGCCGGGTGCACCACCAAACCGGCGGGTTTGTTAATCACCATCAGGTGCGCGTCTTGGTAGACCACATCCAAATCCATCGCCTCAGGCTTGAAGGCCTGGCTTTGCGGTGTGGGCTGTAGCTCCAGCTGCAGTGCGTCGCCCACTTTGACCTTGTGCGACTGCTTGGTGAGTACTTTGCCGTTGACCTGCGCCCAGCCCGCCTCCACCAGTTGTTGCAGGTAACTGCGCGAGAACTCGGGCGCCAGTTGCGACAGTGCCCGGTCCAATCGCTCCCCGTGCAGGCCGATGGACACAGTGCTTTGGCGAAGTTCGGAATCATGGGCTAGAGCTTCGGCGTCGTCTTGCCCCAGCAGGTCTTGGCCTGCTGCCTCGGATCGGGGGTCGGTCGATATAATGGGTTTGCCTTGGCTAAAGAAAGAACGAATGATGTTGAGAGTCAAATTATCGGCCGTTTACGCGTTCGTGATTCCTATGGCGGCCGCGTTCATGGCAGGCTGCTCCAGCACACCAGTGGACAAAACATCTGGCATGAGCCCTACAGCCATCTATGCCGAGGCCCAAGACAGCATGAATTCAGGGCAATGGGACAAAGCGATCCCCTTGCTGGAAAAGCTGGAAGCACGCGCTGCGGGCACGCCCTTGGCTCAACAAGCACAGATTGACAAGGCCTATGCCCATGTCAAAACCAACGAACCGGTTCTGGCGATCGCAACGATTGACCGGTTTATGCGCCTGCACCCCGCCAGCCCCGCGCTGGACTACGCGCTGTACCTCAAAGGATTGGCAAATTTTAATGAGAACCTAGGCATCTTAGGGAGCTACACCGGGCAAGACTTGGCCGAGCGCGACCAGAAGGCATCCAAAGAATCGTTCGAAGCCTTTCGTGAACTTTCAGTGCGCTTTCCCGACTCACGCTACACGCCCGACGCGCTGTTGCGCATGGGCTACATCGTTCAGTCACTCGCCAAATACGAGGTGTACGTCGCCAAGTATTACTACAAGCGTGGGGCGTACATCGCTGCGATCAACCGCGCGCGAACGGCAGTCACCGACTACCGCAACGTGCCCGCCGTTGAAGAGGCTTTATTCGTGATCTACAAGTCGTACGATGCGCTGGGCATGGAGCAGTTGCGGGACGATGCCAAACGGGTGCTGGACGGCACCTACCCCAACTCCAAGTTTTTGGCCGGCGGCGGCACGGGCGAATCAGGCGGCTGGCTCAAGCTGTTTTAAGACGCCTGCCATTCGAACAGCGCCTACTTGGTCATCGGCGCCTGCAGCTTGGCAAGCGCAGCCAGCCATTGGGCTTCGCCTGTGAGGCGACGCATCGGGGGCAAGGCGGCAAGCAGCTGCTTGCCATAGCCCATGTGGGCTAAACGCACATCACACACCACCAAGATTCCCCGGTCAGTTTCGCTGCGTATCAGGCGCCCTGCGCCTTGCTTGAGCGCAATGGCGGCTTGGGGCAGATGCACGCTTTTGAAGGCATTGCCACCCGCCTCGGTTTGCGCGCTGGCGCGGGCCTGAACCAAGGGGTCATCCGGCGGGGCGAAGGGCAGCTTGTCGATCACTAACAGCTGCAAGGCATCGCCTGCAATGTCGATCCCCTCCCAAAAGGAGGCGGTCGCGACCAGCACGCAGCCCGCTGGTGCAGCGACCGCGCTGGCGCTCAAGAACCGCTCGACCAGCTCACGCTTGGGCGCCTGGCCCTGTAGCAGCACGTCCAAAGTCAGGCCTTCGGCCCGGAACTGCTGGCGCAAACTGTCAGCAATAGCGCGCATAGCGCGCATTGTGGTGGTCAGCACCATGGTTCGCCCGCCCAAGGCTCGGGCGCCTTGGGCCACCAAGGCAGCCACTGCTGTACTGTGGTTCGCGTCTTGTGGCTTGGGAAAGTGGGGCGGCACATACACGGCGCCCTGGCTTGCATAGTCAAACGGACTGGGGACGCGCAGCACCTGGGCGCCATTCATGCCGCAGGAATCCACAAACCAACTGAGTTGCGCGTCGGTGCCCAGCGTAGCCGAGGTGAATATCCAGGACTTGGGCTGACTGCCCGGCGCTGCGTCGGGACGCGCCAAGGCGCGCATCGGGCTGGCAATCGTCAAAGGCGACTGCGAAAGCTGCACATGCGCGCCTACTTCAAGCCAGCGCACTTCGCCTTGCGGCGCAGCATCAGAAAAAATCTCCAATGTTTGCAGCAAGTTGTCGCAGCGCTCCGCCAAAGCGGTGAAATCGGGCCCGAGTTCTTCCATGGCACGCAGGGCGGCACTGGCGGCGCGCAGGCTGCGGGCGCAGTGCGCTACCGCCGCCTGCCACTGCGCGATGGTTACGCCTTGCGGCGTCGGCTCTATCCAAGGACGCGGCAGTTGCGGACCGTGGACCGCAAACAGGTCTTTGAATGCCTGCGCGCTCTGCACTGCGTCCGCCTGCAGGCCCTGCCAGTCGGCCAGTCCCCGCGCGGGGCCTTGGGCCAGCGCCGCCAAATCGCGCCCCAAGGACAAAACTTGTCCCGTGCTCCACTGGCGGGCGAAAAAATGCACACCGATGTCATTGAGCTGGTGGGCCTCGTCAAACACCACCGTCGTCACACTGGGCAAAAGCTCGGCCACGCCCGAGGCCCTCACGCCCAGATCGGCAAAGAACAAGTGATGGTTGACAACAACTAGCTCGGCCTTCATCGCTTCCTGGCGCGCCAAATTGATGTGGCAATGGCGAATCTGCGGGCATGCGCTGCCCAGGCAGTTGTCGCGGGTGGAGGTGACCAGCGGGATGATCACTGAGCGCTCGTCAAGCTCCGAGACTTCGGCAATATCACCGGACACCGTGGACACGGCCCAGTCTTCTACTCTGGCGAGGAGGCGCAAGTCAGACACGTCCAGCGCTTGCGTAGTGTGGCGAGCGCCTTGAAGACGCTGGCTGCACAAATAGCTGGCGCGCCCCTTGAGCAGCGCCACACGCACCGGAAAGCCAAAGGCCGCCAACAAGCGCGGAATATCGCGCAAATACAGCTGGTCTTGCAATGCCTTGGTGGCGGTAGAAATCAACACCTTTTCGCCACCCAGCAGGGCTGGCACCACATAGGCCAGGGTTTTGCCCACGCCGGTTCCGGCTTCGACCACCAGCACGCCGCCGGTTTCGATGGTGTGGGCCACCGCTTGCGCCATTTCGGTCTGGCCCGGGCGGCTGCGAAAGCCGGGCAGCACCCGTGCCAGCAGGCCATCAGGCGAAAACGCGGCTTGCACCGCCGCTTGAAGCGTCACTGCGGGGGCTTAGGTGCTGGTAGCGGAAGGGAACGCGGGGCCGACGCGGCGGATCCGGCATTCGCGGCTGCCTTGGCGCGCGCTTGGTCGCGCTCGGCCACGCGGCGCTGAACTTCGGCCTGCTTTTTGTCGTAGACGGCCTGGTTGGCTGCACGCTCTTGGTCGCTTGGACCGCTCGGGGGTTTGGACGCCTTGACCGGATTCGCCGCCATGGCCGGGGGAACGCGCGCCGCATCCGATGCGGCGGCCGCTGGTTTGGAGGCCGGCTTTGACGCATGGTCGCGCAGCTTGTCCTCACGCTCTTGCTGCTTTTCGCGCTGGGCTCTGTCGATGGCCGCCGGGTCCAAGGCATTCAACTGCGCCTCACGGTCTAGCTGCTTTTGCTTGAGCTGCTGCAGCTCATCTTGGGCGCGCTGCTGGCGGCCTGCAGCATCTAGCGCCGCTTCTTTGCGCTTGATGTCAGCCAGCATGGCGCGCCGGGACCGCGCCACGTCAGCCAGGCAGTCACTGGTAAAAAACCGCGCATAGCACGCACGCTCCGCCGTATCGAAAACCCGGGTCTGGCGCTCGCGCTCCGCGCTCAGGGCACTGCGTTGCGACTCCGCTGAAACTTCCTCGTTTTGGGCCCCCAGCGCGGCATGGACGCTGAGCAGTAACACCCCAGCAAACGACAGCCAGGCGCGCTTCATGTGAGGCGGGTGTCCACGTCGCGGCGCTCCAGCGCCAAGAACTCGGTCGACTGCATCTCGTTCAAGCGCGATACGGTGCGCGGAAACTCATGCGCCAGCGGTCCGTTGGTGTACAGCAGCTCAGGCGCTACTTGGGCAGAGACCATCAGCTTGACGCGGCGGTCGTAGAGAACGTCTACCAGCCAAGTAAAGCGGCGCGCCTCAGAGCTGGCATTGGCCTGCATCTGTGGCACGTCGCTGAGCAGCACCGTGTGGAACTGGCTGGCAATTTCAAGGTAATCGTTTTGCGAACGCGGGCCGCCACACAGTGCTTTAAAGTCAAACCACACTAAGCCACCCGCCCGCCTGCGGGCGTGTATCTGACGCGCCTCAATCTGCAGCACCGGCTCGCCATCGGGACATTCGGCCAGGCTGTTAAAAGCCGCAGTCATGGCCGCGTCGGCAGCCGGCCCATGAGGCACTTGGTACAAATCCAGGCGCTCCAGCGTGCGGCGGCGGTAGTCCACGCCGTTGTCGACATTGACCACATCCATTTCCTGGTTAAGCAGCGCGATAGCGGGCAGCACCCGGTCGCGGTGCATACCGCCGGGGTACAGGTCGTCGGGCTGGAAGTTGGAAGTGGTGACAAAACCCACACCGTTGTCAAACAGGGCCTGCAATAGACGGTGCAAGATCATTGCGTCGGTGATGTCGGCCACGTGGAATTCGTCAAAGCAGATCAACTTGTAGCGCTGCGCCATGCGCTGGCCGAGAACATCGAGCGGGTTGACCGTGCCTTGCAATTCGTGCAACTCGCGGTGTACTTCGCGCATGAATTCGTGAAAGTGCAGCCGCGTCTTGCGCTTCAACGGTACGGCCTCAAAAAAACAATCCATCTAAAAGCTCTTGCCCCGCCCTACCCCGCCGTACATGTAAACGCCGCGCGGAATCGGGGGGCGGTTGATCAGCTTTTTGAACTTGTTAGACCGTTTTTCTTTGTACGCCGCCCACTCCGTGGCACAGCGCTCCAGGGCGGCCACGGCCCGCAGTTGCGCCGGGTCGCTGTGGTAGCCGCGGGTTTTAAGCTCATTTTGGTAGTTTTCTAGTACAGACATGCGGGCGGTATTGTGCCTTGCGCCGCTCTGGTGGCGCGGGCCACCTGTCACCCCCGCAGCCTGACCAGACCGCAGCGGGCCTGTGGATCAACCAGGCTAAAGCCTGCTGAGAAAAAGCGCGTCCTTGATTGCGATGTACGCCAAAAAAGGCAGCCACGGGTAGGCCATCAGGTTACCTGCCTCCTTGAACACCGCACTTTCCACTGGCGCACTGGGACGGAAACCGAACGCGGACCGCTCCCATTGGGTGCCCGATGGGTAATGGGAGTAGTACAACTGGTCGCGGCTGTCCAAGAGGTAGGTGCGCCCGTCGCTGGCAATCAATTCCACCTTGGTTCCAAAATCGGGATGGCCCACATTCACCCCGGTCACGCGCAATCGCTCGCCCAGGATTTCGCGCGATGCGCTGTCTGAGCGGCCAGCGGCTGGCCGCACCTCTTGCAGGTAGCCGTCAGTGAGGATGGGAAACACCAGGGGGTTTTTCTCTATCGTTTCGTTAAACAACACGCCCAGGGCCATAAAAGCGGCCACTCCAAGCAAAGGCCACCGGCTCTCGAAATGCTTATTGGCGTAGCCAACGGCGTAATACGCAAATGGAATGGCCCAAAAATAGGCGGTGACCCCGTAGTTCATCGCACCGCTGGCCATCAGCACAAACGACAGGTAGTACACAGCGGTAGCAAGTTTGGACGGTGGCGGGGCCTTGGCAACAACAATCATGGCTTCACACTCCAAGAGCTTGACGGGGCTGGTCAGGCGCGCGCCAGGTCGGCGTCTGGCGGCTTCACTTCTGCCAGCCGCCCGCCGGGGCCAAGGCCGTCAATGCGCAAAACCCTGGGTACAGGCGGTTTGATGCGCCGCAGCTTGCTGACCACGCGCCAGTGCATGCGGTGCAAAGGGCCGAACAGGCGGTGACAGACGCTTTGCTTTACACCCTTCGCGTGCCGCGCCAGTGCAAACCCACGGGCCAAGTCATGGCCGCGAGGGAGGCTTTCGGTGGGGAGCAAGCTGAGGGGCATGGGCCTCATTTTATTAAAGGATCACAAAATCATTGCGCTTTTGTTAATTTTCTGGGCGCACAGAGACCTGACAGCCCCCACCTGGTGGGCGAGCTAAAGCGCGCGGGTGGTTTCGCGCAATACGAGGTAGGGCTCGACTAAGGCAGGCTCGGCCTCTAATTCGGCACCCAAGGCCTGCAACAAGGATTGGGCGGCGGCAAGGCCTAACTCAAAAATGGGCTGGTGCACTGTGGTGACAGGAGGCGTCATGTACTGGGACTGGGGTAAATCGTCAAACCCCACCAATGAAAATTCTCCCGGCACTGCACGACCGAGTCGGTAGAGAGCCATGCGTGCGCCCCACAGTGTTTGGTCATTGGCACAGAACACGGCCGTGAACGGAATGCCGCTGTCAAGAAGCGAAACCATCGCAGCATCACCACCCGCCTCTTGGTAGTCGCCCTCCACCATCAAGGCCGGGTTAAACGGCAGCTGCGCCTGGCGGTGGGCTTGGAAGAAGCCTTCCGTCCGATCCAAAGCGTCCGGGTGCGCGCGCGGGCCGGCAATGTAGGCGATGCGGGTATGGCCCCGTTCGATCAAGTGCTGCGTGGCCATCAACGCACCGCGCACATGGTCAAAGTGAAAGCCCCGTAATTGGTGGCCCTCGATCTTGCGCCCCGTCACCACGATCGGCTGCATGCGGGCAAATTCGACCAATTCACTGTCACGCAAGCTGCCACCTAAAACGGCAATTGCGTCCACTTTGCGAGCCATGAGCAGGCGCATGCGTTCGGCCTCTTCAGCCGGATTCCAATGGCCTGGGATGACCAAGGGCGCATAGCCGCTGCCCTCCAATCCCTTTTCGATTCCCTTCAGGGCGCGCGCGAAGTACAGACTGTCAAAGTCTTGCGTGAGCACGCCTATGGTCATGGTGGACCCGCTGCGCAGGCTCTTGGCCGAAAAATTGGGACGGAACTTGAGCAGTCGAATGGCCTCCTCCACCGCGCGCTTACGCTCAGACGAGACCTTGGCCGATCCATTGATGATGCGCGACACCGTGCTGGGCGACACATTGGCAAGTCGGGCCACATCGAAAAGGGTCGGCGCGTTTACGCCCTCCGGCGCAGGTCCAGGCTGCGCGAACTCTGGCTTGTTGGGTTTGATGGGCGTGGTGGACATGGTGGGCAGGGGAATGATGGGGATTGAATGCATGAATAGGCGCGCGTGCATCGCGTCGCGCTAGCAAGTTTTCATTTCGATTGATATCGATTCCAAAACATCAAAACCGAACACCATTGTAGGTTTGTCGCGCGACGCTGCCTCCTCACTGCCAGCGGGAGTTGCTCTTCAATGCTACCCCTGACAAGACCCGCTCCAAGTTGGCGCAGCGGCTGCTCACGAATATTTCAGTTTCAGCTTGAATTTGAATGCAAATGCAGATTTAAGAAAGGAATTTACGTTTTTCGATTTTTTATTTGCGAATTTAATGAATTTATTAAATATTTACCCAACGTGCTTAACCGTAAAAGCCAAGAAACAAGGATTCTAAGAGGAAGATTTTAAAGATTTTACGAAATTTCTGAACCTTGAATTAGTTATTTTATTTAATTTTTTTGATTACATATTTAATTTAAATAAGGGTTTGTCCCAGTAAAAAACTTCGAAAAGGTCTTTAAAATTTTATGAAATCGATTTCACGATATGCGCAGCGGAATTCCAAAGATAGAGCGTCCGCTGTCCCAAGAACCGAAAAACGACCCGCCGCACACAGCAAGGAGAGCCCCCATGAAGCCACTTAAATCATTGTTCTGCCTTGCCATCCTGGCGTTGTGCTTTGCCGCCCAGGCACAAAAAGTCACTATCACCGTGTCCTCCTTCCCAGACCTGGACCGCGGTGTCAAGGCCGCGATCCCCGGCTTTAAAAAGCTGTACCCGGATGTGGAAGTCAAGCTCTCCAGCATGGCCTACCCCGACCACCACACAGCCATGACGACCGCGCTGGCCACCGGGGCCAACCTGCCTGACGTGATGGGCATCGATATGGGCTTTATCGGTAAGTTCGCCGAGTCTGGCGGGCTGGAGGATCTGGCCAAGGCGCCGTACAACGCTGCTACCCAAGTGTCAAAGATATCCAAGTTTGCGGTGCCCGCTGCCACCAGCAGCAAGGGCGCGCTGGCCGCACTGCCCGTAGACATTGGCCCAGGCGCCTTGTTTTACCGCACCGACCTACTGAAGAAAGCCGGTGTGTCCGAGGCTGAGATGACCCAAAGCTGGGAAGGCTTCATTGCTGCGGGCAAAAAAGTCAAAGCCAGCACTGGTGCCTACATGCTGGCCAATGCCACCGACATCAAGGACATCTACATCCGCGCCGGACTCAAAGACGGCGAAGGCATTTACTTTGACAGCAAGGGCAAAAGCCTGGTTGCCAGTGAGCGCTTCGAGCGCGCCTTTGATTTGACGCGGCAGGCCCGTCAAGCAGGTATTGACGCCAAGGTCAACGCCTGGACAACAGAATGGAGCGAGGGCTTTCGCCGCGACAAGATTGCTGCCCAAATGATGGGCGCTTGGCTCTCTGGCCACCTCAAAAACTGGATTGTTCCAGACACGGCGGGCAAGTGGCGCTCTGCACAACTCCCGGCAGGTGCATTCGCGGCCTATGGCGGATCGTTTTACGCCGTGCCCGCCAAAGCCGCCAACAAGCAAGCGGCCTGGGCCTTTGTGCAGTACCTCACGCTCAACAAAGACCAGCAACTCACCGCGTTTCGCAACATGGACGCCTTCCCCTCGCTGATTGAGGCCCAAAACGACGCCTTCATCGACCAGCCGATTGAGTTCTTGGCTGGGCAAAAAGCGCGGCAATTGTGGAAGGCTGCGGCAGACCGCATTCCAGCCGTGGCCGTGGACCGCTACGACCCGGTGGCGGCTGAAATAGTGGGCGCTGAACTGGACAAGGTGCTTGAGCAAGGCAAGGACATCAAGCTGGCCCTGGCAGATGCCAAGTCCGGAATTGAACGCCGGGTGCGGCGCAAGTAACGGGCGCTACCGCCACCCGCATGCCAGAAACAAGCGTCAGCCACACGGGCCCACACACCATGAAAACCACCACATCCGCATGGCGCGAGCCCCGCAAATGGGCGCCTTACTTGTTTGTCAGCCCCTTTTTCATTTTGTTTGGGGTCTTTGGACTGTTCCCGCTGGTGTTCTCGGTCTATCTCTCATTGCACAGCTGGGACCCCGCCGCCGGGCTGGCGGCCATGGAATGGGTGGGGTTTGAAAACTACCTGTACGCGCTGCAG
This sequence comes from Rhodoferax sp., assembly GCA_029865675.1. Taxonomy (GTDB): domain Bacteria; phylum Pseudomonadota; class Gammaproteobacteria; order Burkholderiales; family Burkholderiaceae_C; genus Allorhodoferax. The sequence goes on along the minus strand of JARXAU010000056.1, from coordinate 5,366 downwards.
TCCGACGACTGGTTGCGTGCTTCGCTTTACAACACGTTTTGGATGGCATTGGTGTCGGGCCTGCCCCAGCACCTGGTGGCCATGCCGCTGGCCTATTTTCTGCACAGCGCCTTTGGCCGCTGGCGCAATGCAGTGGTGGGCACGTATTTCTTGCCCTTTATCACCTCCTCGGTGGCCATATCGCTGGTGTTTTCCACCCTGTTTTCCAGGGACTTTGGTGTCGTCAACGCCGTGCTGGCCTCACTCAAAGACGCGCCGCTGTTAGGCGCTTTGATGCCAGTGTCCAACATCGACTGGGCACAGCCGCAATACACCAAGTGGATGATTTCGTTTGTCGTGTTTTGGCGCTACGTGGGCTGGAATGTGGTGCTCTACCTGTCAGCCATTCAGACCATTCCCAAAGACGTATTGGAAGCCGCCGTAATGGACGGTGCCAACAGCTGGCAGCAGTTTGTCCATGTCGTGCTGCCGCTGCTCAAGCCCATGGCGTTCTTTGCGGTCACGCTCACCATCATTGGCAACCTGCAACTGTTTGAAGAGCCCTTCGTCCTCACCAATGGCACCGGCGGCATTGATCAAGCCGGCAAGACGGCTGCGATGCACATGTACAGCGTGGCCTTTACCGATGGCGACTTTGGCACGGCCTCGGCCATTGCCTGGCTGCTCTTCATGCTGATTGCCGTTGCCACCTGGCTCAACAAACGCCTGCTGGGCCAGCGCGACTAGGCCCCACCCCTCAAGCCCACCACCATGACAACCAGCACCCACTTCACCGCCACAAGCCACGGCCCCGCGCCACAAGGCCGCCCGCCTGTGGCCGCCGCCACACGCAAAAAGCGCCTCTCGCCTGCGCTCGCACTGGGCTATGCGGTGGTATTGCTCGGTGGTTTGTTGATGCTGATGCCCTTTTACTTCATGTTTGTCTTTGCCACCCACACCAACAGCGCGATTTTGTCGGTGCCGCCGCCGCTGTGGTTTGGCTCTGCCTTTTTGGACAACCTCGGCGAGCTGCTCAAGGCCCTGCCCTACTTTTGGAACAACCTGGGCTGGAGCACCTATGTGGCACTCGCGGTCACCGCGCTCAACCTGTTTTTTTGCTCTTTGGCAGGTTATGCCTTTGCGCTCTTGGATTTTCGGGGTCGGGAACGCTTGTTCAGTGCGGTCATGGCCACGATGCTGCTGCCCGCCTTTGTGGGCTTGGTGCCCACGGTGCTGACCATGAGCTGGCTGGGCTGGATGAACGAGCACCGCGCACTCATCGTCCCCAGTGCCTGCGGTGCCTTGGGCATTTTCATGATGCGCCAGTACATCAGCTCGGCCGTGCCCAAAGACCTGATCGAGGCCGCACGCATGGACGGTTGCGGCGAGTTTGGAATCTTCTTGCGCATTGTCTGGCCGCTCATTACGCCAGCGCTGGGGACCCTCGGCTTGATCACCTTTATCAGTTCGTGGAACAACTTCATGGGCCCCTTAGTAATTTTGCGTGACATGGACCGCTACACCGTGCCCTTGGCCCTGCGCGCGCTTCAGGGCACGGGCCAGACGCAGTGGGGTGCCATTTGCGCTGGCGCGGCAGTTGCCGTGCTGCCCTTGTTGCTGATTTTTGTCATGGCGTCGCGCCGCCTGATTGATGGCCTCACCGCTGGTGCCGTCAAAAGCTGATTCGCAGTGTGCGCACACGCACTTTTCCTATTCACACCCTATCCCACGCGAGCAAACCGACATGACCCTGCTGCTAAATGACACCTTAACGCGCCACGGACCGCTTCCGAGCGCGGGCACTTTGGCCACACTTTCCAAAAACTTTATTTGGGGCGTTGCCACCAGCGCATATCAAATAGAGGGCGGGGCAAATGCTGGAGGTCGCGGCCCTTCCATTTGGGATACCTTTGCCCACACGCCCGGAAAAACCCGTAACGGCGACCACGGCGACATTGCCTGCGACCACTTCCACCGCTGGCCTCAAGACCTGGAACTCATACGCAGCCTTGAAGTTGACGCCTACCGCTTTTCCGTGGCCTGGCCGCGGGTACAAGCCACTGGCGCGGGCCCTTGGAATGCGCAGGGTCTCGATTTTTATGACCGGCTGGTGGACCGGCTGCTGTCACGGGGCCTACAACCCCACCTGACGCTGTACCACTGGGACCTTCCTCAGGCGCTGCAAGAAACGGGCGGGTGGGCCAACCGCGACACCGCCTTTCGCTTTGCCACTTACGCTGAGGCGGTGGCCCGACGCCTGGGGGACCGCGTAGCCAGCATCGCCACCCACAACGAACCCTGGTGCACCGCAGTGCTAGGCCACCAAACGGGCCAGTTTGCACCGGGTTTTCGCGACGAGGCCATGGCCGTGCAGGTGTCCCACCATTTGCTGCTATCCCACGGGCTAGCCATGCAAGCCATGCGCGCAGCCGGCGTGCAGGCACCGCTGGGGATTGTCCTGAATCACTCCTCGGCCAGTCCGGCCAGCAAAGACCCAGCGGATGTCGCCCTTGCGAGTAAGTTGTATGCAGGCTTTGTGCGCTGGTACATGGACCCGCTGTTCTTGGGGCATTACCCGCAAGACCCAGGCCTGACGATTTACCCCGATGTGCGCACGGGCGACATGGAGCTGATTCGCGCCCCAATGGACTTTTTGGGAGTCAACTACTACATGCGCTTGTGGGCTAGCGCGTCCAACGTGCCCGCACCTATGCCAATGGGTGCCACTGACATGGGTTGGGAAATTTACCCCGACGGCCTGCGTCAACTGCTCACTGACCTGCACCGCGACTACCGCCTGCCGCCCATTTACATCACCGAAAACGGCATGGCGGAAGCCGACCGCCTGCAAGACGGCAAAGTGCACGACCCCCGGCGCATCGAATTTGTTCGCACCCACCTTGAGGCGATAGCCCAAGCGCGCGACGCTGGTGTAGACATACGCGGCTATTTTTACTGGAGCTTGCTGGATAACTACGAGTGGGATTCGGGCTACACCAAGCGCTTTGGGCTGGTGCATGTGGACTACGAAACGCAGCTGCGCACCCCCAAAGACTCCGCTTATTGGTACCGGGACCTTATCCGTACCGCGCGTGCAATGGCTACGCAAACCACCGAAGAGGAAGCGCAGCTATGGCAGCTCTAAGCATTCGCAGTCTTCGCAAAACCTACGCCGATGGCGCAGAAGTTTTGCGGGGTATTGACCTCGACATCGCCGACGGAGAGTTTGCTGTATTCGTCGGGCCTTCGGGCTGCGGCAAGTCCACTTTGCTGCGCATGATTGCGGGCTTAGAGGACATTAGCGCAGGCGAGCTATTGATCGACGGCGTGGTGGTCAACCACGTCCCTTCGTCACAGCGCGGCATCTCTATGGTGTTCCAAAGCTACGCGCTGTACCCGCACATGACGGTAGCCGAAAACATGGGCTTTGCGCTCAAACTCGCTGGCATGCCGCGCGCCCAGGTGGCCAAGGCAGTGGGTGATGTGGCAGAGATTTTGCAGCTCACCCCTTTGCTTGACCGCAAGCCCAAAGCCTTGTCGGGCGGGCAGCGCCAGCGGGTGGCCATTGGCCGCGCCATTGTGCGCAGCCCCAAGGTGTTTTTGTTTGACGAGCCATTGTCTAACCTGGACGCGGGCTTGCGCGTACAAATGCGCATCGAGCTGTCCAAACTGCACCAAGAGCTGGGCACCACCATGGTGTACGTCACACACGACCAGGTTGAAGCCATGACGCTGGGCGACCGCATTGCGGTGTTCAACCGGGGCGTGGTAGAGCAAGTCGGCAGTCCCTTGGAACTGTATGAACGCCCGCTAAACCAGTTTGTCGCCGGTTTTCTCGGCGCACCGCGCATGAACTTTGTGCCCTGCACACCGCTGGGCACGGCACCCTCGGCCCTGCTTCGCAGCGGTGACAGCACCTGGACTGCGCCTTATCTTGTGACAGAACCCTGCGTGGCCGGCGTGCGACCTGAGGACCTATCGATCGGGACCGCAGACCAAGGCTTCAAGGCGCAAGTTGAACTGGTGGAACACCTGGGCGACACCGTGCTCGTACACACCAAGCTGCTGGGTACCGACACCGCCGTTTCCTTGCGCACCAGCCCGGCAATGCCGCGCTGCGAACGCGGCAGCGTGGTCGGCCTGATTCCTGACCCGCAAAAAACCCATTTTTTCTCAAGCACCGGAGCGCGCTTGGCGCTGCAAGCCGCCCACGCTTGACCAAAAAGCACCCTTTCACCCACCACAAAAGGAGATGACATGATGAAACGCAAAACCCGGCTTGCCCTGATGATGGGCTGCCTGCAACTTGGAGCCGTCGGAGCCGCCGAAGTTGACTTTAGCGGCTACGCCCGCCTGGGCACGGGCACCAACTCGCAAGGCGGCCAGCAGGTCTGCTTTCGCTTGCCCGGCGCCGACAAGGCCTGGCGCCTGGGCAACGAATGCAGCTACCTGATTCAGCCCACCCTGAAGGTGAAAGCGGGCGAATATGAAGGGGCGCAATGGGGCGTGCAAGTAACTCCGCGCGCGTTTCATGAATACGGCGACGCCAACAACGACGAGCTCAACGCGAGCTTTGTGGAGATGTATGCCTATGCCGCACCCGTGGCTGAACTCGGCGGCGGCAAGGTCTGGGCCGGGCGGCGCTTCTATAACGGCCTGAACCTCAACCTCACCGACCAAGACGTCGAAACCAACGACGGCGACGGCGCTGGCATTGAGGACATTCCCTTGGGTGCGTACGGCAAGCTCAGTGTGGCCTTCATCAGCAATCCACGCACGGCGGTCAACAGCAACCGCGTGGCCCTGCCCCTGCGCGTCACCAACATTCCCACCTTTGAGAACGGTGAGATGTCGGTTTACCTGACGCATTACAAAACCTCGGCGTCTAACGCCATTACGACTGGCCCGACGCGGTCTGAAACCGCCCGTAAAGACGAGCCGGATGGCCACTCCTTGGGCCTGTACCAAAACTTCAAGGGCTTGGTGCTGGGCGGCGACACGCTGCTAGGCGTGCGCAAAGACCGCTCGGTAGCGGCCTACGAGGGCAGCCCGCCCGACTTTGCAACCGCGCCGCTGAACTACGAAAACGTGCGCGCATTCGTGCAACAAACCGTGCCTTTGAGCCGCTGGAACACCACACTTGAGGGCTTGGCCCAGTGGCGCGACCAGACCGACATAAACGCCACGACCAACGCCAAATCCACCTGGGTAGGTATTGGCTTGCGCAGCGACACCCGCATCAAAGGGCCGCTGCGCCTGCTGCTGGAATTGAGCAACGACCGCGTCACGCCTCAAGGCGGTGATGTGCGTAGCCTGACCAAGTTCACCGTCGCTGGTGCCATCTCTGCTGGCGCAGACGCGGGCTCACGGCCCACCATCCGCGTGTT
>JARXAU010000083.1 GCA_029865675.1 Rhodoferax sp. | reverse complement strand
TACCGCATCCACAAGCTCAGCGGCATCAGCTTTGGCGCGGGGCAGTTGATGGACATTGTGCGCGGCAAAAGGACCGACAAAGTGGCCCAGCACGGCCATGAGCGCCTGAGCACCTTTGGCGTGGGCGCCGCTTTGAGCGAGCTGCAACTGCGCGGCGTGCTGCGCCAACTGCTGGCCATGGGCGCGGTCATGGTGGATGTGCAAGCCTTCAACACCCTGGTGCTGACCGACAAATCGCGCGCAATTCTCAAAGGCGAAATGTATGTGCGCTTGCGGGAATCGGTGTCGCTGCCCAAAGCGCCTAAGGGCAAGGCCGTGGGCCGAGACAGCAGCGTCAAAGCGCCTGTTGCGCTCGACGCCCTGGCTTTGCAGCGCTATGCTGAACTCAAAGCCTGGCGTGCCGAGGTAGCACGAGAGCACAATTTACCCGCGTATGTGATTTTTCATGACGCCACGCTGGCGGCCATTGCCCAGCGCGCGCCGCAGTCGCTGAACGATTTGCAAGGCATCAGCGGCATGGGTGCCAAGAAGCTGGAAGCCTATGCGCACGAGGTGCTGCGGGTGGTGGCCTTGGCTGCTTAGGGCGTTTTTGGAAACCCAAACCCTGCGCCGGCGGCGTCGGGGGTCGAGCGCCAGCGTCTCGGTTTTGCAGATGTTTCAGTGACGCTGGAAACTCCGCTCGTAGGCCATGGCGGCACCACTCAGCGTATTTTGGAGCCGCGCAATAGCGTGGCGGTGGCGTTCGCCGCTGCCCTCATCGGCCTCATGCTGGCGATGGTGCTGGACCAAGGTATGCAGTTTGGTACGACACACGTCCAAGGCGCCCGCAAAGTTGAGCGCGATATAGGCCGAATGGTCGGCGCGGGTCTGGCGGTACTCGTCCGACCAATAGCTGAAAAGCTGCCATTTGTAAGTGCCTTTTTCAGGCATTTCTATTGCTGTTTTTTGCATATGTGCCCATGTTGGTGTGCCGATTGAGCGTTTGCTTGACTCAGCTCACGTGCACCTATCACGCACCAGCCCAATGGGCGGTTGACAGTGGCGCAAACATTTTTGAAAAAATCAACAGCACAACCTGTCCGCTGCGGCCCTAAAGGACCAAACAAGCCCTCGATGGGGGTTCCATTGGCAGGTCTCACGCGCCTATGGGTAAAATCGGAACTTTGTGGCGCTTATGTCTAGGGCGCCCTGGTTCGAAAGATCATCCATGTCCGCACCCCATTCAGATCCACATTCAGCACCGCAATCGGCATCCAACGACGTGCCTCAAGATATGGTGGAAGAAATTGTTCCGATGATGCCCATCGTATTGCCTATCGTCGGGGCCGTTCTCATGTTCTTGCTCGCATTTATTGCGGTCACCATGGCCTAAGCGCCCACTGCTTTGTCTCAACGTCGGGCCACTGCAATGCGAACCAGCGCCACGCCTCGCCTTATCCAAGTCTTAGCGGTCATCTGTGGTGTTTGCCTGGTCGGTGCCATGCCGATGGTGGCCCAGGCGGCGGAAGCGGCGCCCGCTGCTTGCCCAGCACTGTTGCAGAAAAAGTTCAACCGTTTGCAGGACGACGCTCCCCAAAACCTTTGCCAGTACGCGGGAAAAGTGCTGCTGGTGGTAAACACTGCCAGCTATTGCGGCTTTACGTCGCAGTACGAAGGACTGGAAAAGCTGTACTCCATCTACAGTGCGCAAGGCTTGGTGGTGCTGGGTTTTCCTTCGAACGACTTCGGGCAGCAGGAGCCGGGTAAGGGGAAAGACATTGCCGACTTTTGCTTCAACACCTACGGCGTGAAATTTCCCATGTTTGAGAAATCGGTAGTCAGCGGCAAGAATGCGAATCCGCTTTTTCTGGACTTGGCCAAAGCCGGTGGTGGGACACCACGTTGGAATTTTTACAAGTATTTGATTGGACGCGATGGCAAGCTTATTGCCAGCTACTCCAGCATGACCGCGCCGGAAAGTAGTGCTTTGGTCGGTGATGTGAAAAAAGCGCTCGCGGCGCTTTAACTCTAGGCCCCGAAAGCTACGCTTAAACCCATCCTTGGCGCCAAACGGCAGGGTCGCGCAGTTCCTTCCAGCCGAGCCGCAGGACGGACTTCGAATGCACCGCCTCGAGCTCTACGGCATCAACGCCGTGTACAGGTGGCTCGCAAGGTATGACCTTCGAAACCAAAAAGTGCTTGTTTTTTCCTAGCGGTTTGACCGCCGTCCACTTGCTCAATAGCAGTTTCTTGGGTTGAAGCGGGTTCATGGCAGTGTCTGGCGTGGCGCGAGCGCATGGACCTGGAGTTGTTCCAAGGTGAGGATTTCTAAGGCCTTGGCATGCGTGGCCTCTAGGTCCACCGGAGGGGCCATACCGGCTTGCAAGGCTTCCTTCCAGCGCCTGGCACAAAGGCACCAGCGGTCCCCAGGCTGCAAGCCGACGAAGCGGTATTCGGGCCGAGGCGTCACCAAGTCGTTCCCGCGTTTCAGTGAATAGGCCAAAAAATCGGCCGTGACGCGGGCGCAAACCACATGGGTACCGTGGTCTGCAAAATCGGTGTTGCAACAGCCATCACGGAAAAAACCCGTGAGTGGGTCAAAAGAGCAGGCCACCAGTGCGGTGCCCAAAACGTTTAAATCGGTCATAAACAACAGGGCCGCATAACAGCGGCCAGCGATGCGAAGTGCTTCACCCTGCAAGAGGCGGCAAAATCAGTTACGACAACAGTGTCAGAGCCCGATACTGCCACAGGCGGCGCAGCGCTGGGCACTGGCAGAGATTGAAAACCCGCGTGCGCCATCCAACCAAAGCAAGTTATGTCAGACCACCCACCCTCCCATCGTTCCGTCACGCGCGTACCCACCTCCTTGGTCACCGCGCTGGGCTACGGCGGCTTAGTGCCTTTTTGCCTGCTGGCGCTTGCTGCTTGCTGGCCCGGTGGCCGGAACCAGGCCTTTTACGGTTTTGCCCTACTGGCCTACGGCGCCAGCATTGCCAGCTTTTTGGGCGCGATTCACTGGGGCATGGCCATGCGGGACGGGGCGGGCGGACGAGTCGCCTACCTGTGGGGCGTAACGCCCAGTCTGATTGCTTGGACCTCCTTGTTACTGCCTACGCCTTGGGGCTTGGTGCTGCTGGCGGGCTTGTTGCTGCTTTGTTTTGGAGTTGACTGGCAACGGTATCGGCTGCACCAGCTGCAAGGCTGGCTGCCCATGCGCCTGCGGCTGACAGCGGTCGCCTGCATCAGCTGCCTTGCGGCGGCCTGGAGTATGGTGCGATGAACCCACTGCAGCTGCATGCCGATGAAACTCAGCGCTGCGTGGTGGACAGCCAAACGCTTGCTTGGCTGGATTCACCTTCGCCGCTGGTGCAGCGACGCCTGCTGGCGCGCGACGGAGGGGAAGTCGCGCGCGCCACCAGCGTCGTGCGCTACGCCGCGGGCGCGCGCTTTGCAGATCATGTCCACGATCTGGGCGAGGAAATTTTGGTGCTCTCTGGCACCTTGAGCGACGACAAGGGCGATTACAGACCGGGCACCTACCTCAAAAATCCGCCGGGCTCCAGGCATGCGCCTTTTTCGGGTGACGGCTGCACCCTGTTCGTCAAGCTGCGCCACCTGCAAGCGCAGGACAGCGCGCGGATTGTGGTGGACACGCAGCGCGCGCGCTGGCACCAAGGCAGGGTACCGGGCTTGACGGTGCTGCCTTTGTCGGAGTTTGGCACCACGCACACCGCACTGGTGCGCTGGGCCCCGGGCACATTTTTCAATCCCCATCGCCACTACGGTGGCGAAGAAATTTTCGTCGTCGAAGGCGTGTTCGAAGACGAGCACGGGCGCTACCGGGCCGGAAGCTGGCTGCGCAGCCCGCACCTGAGCCAGCACCAGCCCTTTAGCCGAAACGGCTGCCTGATTCTGGTCAAGACGGGGCACCTGCTGCAAGACTGACCCACGACTTGGCAAAGCGCGGACCTTGGCCCCTTTAGCGCGTCAGTGGCGGCGTGGTGCGTCCGCCAAAAATGGCGGAACCGACGCGGACCATGGTGCTGCCTGCCTGCACTGCGGCTTCAAGGTCAGCGCTCATGCCCATGGAAAGGGTGTCCAGGGCCAGGCCGTTAGCGCGTAAATGATCAAACAAGGCCTTGGTACGCTGGTGCACGGCAAGCGTTTCCGCCGGCTCGTGCGTGGGCTCGGGGATGGTCATGATGCCGCGCAGTCGAAGCCCGGGCATCAAGGCCACGGCGTGCGCCATCGCCAAGGCCTCTTGCGGCGCAAACCCGGCTTTGGAGGGGCTCGCGTCGATGTTGACTTGAATGCACACATTAAGCGGCGCTAGCGTGGAGGGCCGTTGCTCGCTCAGGCGCTGGGCGATTTTCAGACGATCCACCGAGTGCACCCAGTCAAAGTGCTCGGCCACCAGCCGTGTTTTGTTACTTTGCAAGGGGCCGATACAGTGCCAAGTCAGGCCGAGGTGCGCCAGCGCGGCAATTTTGTCGACGCCTTCTTGGATGTAGTTTTCGCCAAAGTCGCGTTGGCCCATAGCGGCCGCTTGAGCCACCGCCTCTGCAGGGAAAGTTTTTGACACGGCGAGCAAATGCACCGTGGTCGGCAAACGGTCCGCCGCAGCGCACGCCTGCTCAATGCGTTGGCGAACGGTCTGCAAATTGACTGCAATTGTCATGGTGATTCATAGTGATAATTCACTGCTAGGGTAACAAGTGCGCGGGCGGGCGCGGCACTTGCCCCCAACGAATAGGAACTTCCCACTGTGGACATTGCACAACTGCTGGCGTTTTCGGTCAAGAACAAAGCTTCTGACCTGCATCTTTCGGCCGAGTTGCCACCCATGCTGCGGGTGCACGGCGATGTAAGACGCCTGAACTTGCCGCCCCTTTCCCACAAAGAAGTCCATTCCATGGTGTACGACGTGATGAATGACGGGCAGCGCAAACGGTATGAAGAGGACTTGGAAATCGATTTTTCCTTCGAGCTTGAGGGCCTGTCGCGGTTTCGCGTCAACGCGTTTAACCACCTGCGCGGTGCGGGCGCCGTATTTCGCACCATCCCCAGCAAAATTCAGACACTTACCGAGTTAAAGGCTCCTCCTATATTTGCCGAACTGTCACTCAAACCGCGCGGCTTGGTGTTGGTGACGGGCCCCACGGGGTCTGGCAAGTCGACCACTTTGGCGGCCATGGTCAATCACCTCAACGAGCACGTCAGCGGCCATGTACTGACCATCGAAGACCCGGTGGAGTTCGTGCACCAAAGCAAAAAATGCCTGATCAATCAACGTGAGGTGGGACCGCACACGCACAGCTTCTCTGACGCATTGCGCTCGGCACTGCGCGAGGACCCAGACGTTATTTTGGTGGGCGAGCTGCGCGACCTAGAGACCATTCGCTTGGCCATGACTGCCGCAGAGACGGGGCACTTGGTGTTTGGCACATTGCACACGTCAAGCGCGGCCAAAACGATAGACCGCATCATTGACGTGTTTCCCGGCGACGAAAAAGACATGTTGCGCGCCATGCTCTCAGAATCGCTGCAGGCAGTGATCTCGCAAACCCTGTGCAAAACGCTCGCTGGCGACAGCCGCATCGCGGCACACGAAATCCTGCTTGGGACCCACGCGGTGCGCAACCTGATCCGCGAGTCCAAGATCGCACAAATCTACTCCGCGATTCAAACCGGCAACAGCCTGGGCATGCAAACCCTGGACCAAAACCTGCTCGATATGGTGCGCGCCCGCAGCATCAGCCCAGCAGAGGCCCGCAGCAAAGCCAAAGTACCCGAAAATTTCCCCGGCTAAAGTGCACCAAGCTGCACCCGAATAGCCTTTTGCCTTGACCTCATGGAGATGCTTTATGACCCGCGATCAGGCCTCGCAACTTATCTCTGACCTGCTCAAGCTGATGATCAGCAAGAACGGCAGTGATCTGTTCATCAGCGCCGATTTCCCCCCGGCCATCAAGATTGACGGGGTAATGACGCGCGCCTCGGCGCAGACGCTGCAGCCAGAGCACACCGCTTTGCTGGTGCGCGCGCTCATGAATGACCGGCAAACCGCCGACTTTGAGCGCACCAAAGAAAGCAACTTCGCCATCTCTCCCAGTGGCCTCGGGCGCTTTCGGGTCAATGCATTTGTCCAACTGGGCAAGGTGGGCATGGTGCTACGCATCATCCCCACTACCCCACCCACGATAGACGGCATGGGCCTGCCGCAAGCCCTCAAGGACGTAGCCATGTACAGCAGGGGCTTGTGCGTGATGGTCGGGGCCAGCGGCTCGGGCAAATCGACGGCGCTTGCGGCCATGGTGGACTGGCGCAACGAAAAGTCTTATGGTCACATCATTACAGTGGAAGACCCGGTGGAATTTGTCCATCCCCACAAAAACTGCCTGGTTACGCAGCGTGAAGTGGGCTTGGACACCGACAGTTGGGAAGCGGCCCTGAAAAACACCTTGCGCCAAGCCCCGGACGTGATCGTGATGGGTGAGTTGCGCGACCGCGAGACCATGGAACTGGCCATTGCTTTTTCAGAAACTGGCCACCTGTGCATCGCGACCCTGCACGCCAATAGCGCCAACCAAGCGATGGACCGCATGATCAATTTTCTGCCCGACGAGCGCCGTGGGCAGTTGCTGATGGACTTGTCGCTCAACCTGCGCGCCATTGTTTCCCAGCGTTTGGTCCCACGCGTCGGTGGCACGGGTCGAGTTTCTGCCGTGGAAGTACTGCTGAACTCCTCAACCATTGCCAGCCTGATCCAAAAAGGCGAAGTGCTAGAGGTCAAGGAAGTGATGAAAAAGAGCCGGGAAATGGGCATGCAAACCTTTGACCAAGCGCTGTTTGACCTGTACGAGGCCGGTGCCATCAGCTACCAGGATGCGCTGCGTAATGCAGACTCCATCAATGACTTGCGCCTGCAAATTAAACTCAAGGGCAAAGACACACGAGACCATGACCTCAGCGCAGGCACGGAGCACCTCGTGATCGTCTGAAACAGGTCGCCCGTGTGGGCGTCGCCCATTTTTGTGTATCTATCTAGGAACTACTATGACCCAAGCCTCCTCTCTCAACACCAAGCCTTACGAACCCGTGGCGCCACAGTCTGTCGCCTTTTTGGGGCTTGGAGTGATGGGCTACCCCATGGCGGGGCATTTGGCAGGTGCCGGGCACCACGTCACGGTCTACAACCGCACCGTTGCCAAGGCGCAGGGCTGGGTGGCGGAGTTTGGCAACCGCCCCCACGGATCAGGCAAGCACAGCCACGCAGCCACCCCGCGCGAAGCGGCAATGCAAGCGGACATCGTGTTTTGCTGCGTCGGCAATGACGACGACCTGCGCAACGTCACGCTCGGTGCCGACGGTGCCTTTGCCGGTATGCGCCAAGGTGCGGTGTTTGTGGACCACACCACCGCGTCGGCCGATATCGCCCGCGAACTCAGCTTGGCCGCGCGCAATAGGGGCTTGCAGTTTATAGACGCGCCCGTGTCGGGCGGCCAAGCCGGTGCACAAAACGGCTTGCTCACCGTGATGTGCGGCGGCGACGGCGCGGCTTTTGCGGCGGTTCAGCCCGCAGGCATGGCGTTTTCGCGCGCCTTCACCTTGCTGGGCGAGAGCGGCGCGGGCCAGTTGGCCAAAATGGTGAACCAAATTGCCATCGCCGGCCTGGTGCAAGGCCTTAGCGAAGCGGTAGCCTTTGGCCAGCGCGCGGGCTTGGACATGAACCAAGTGCTCGAAGTCATCGGCAAAGGTGCTGCACAAAGCTGGCAGATGGACAACCGCGGCAAAACCATGGCGGCTGACAAATTCGACTTCGGCTTTGCGGTGGACTGGATGCGCAAGGATTTGGGGCTGGTGCTCGATGAAGCGAAGCGCAACGGCGCTCGCCTTCCGGTAACTGCGTTGGTGGATCAGTTTTATGCCGACGTTCAGCAAATGGGTGGTCGGCGCTGGGACACCTCAAGCTTGGTTAAGCGGCTGAAGTAGGCCCGTTGTCGCCAGGCCACAGCGGCCTGGCGTCGATGCCGCGAGCCAGGGTTCAGGGCGCGGTTTTCTTCGGCTCGCTAGGCGGCGGCGCAATGCGCGCCAAATCCTCTTCCGTGATTACTTCTAGCACCCGCACCACTTTTCTGACGCCGGGAACGGCTGTGATCACCTCCGTCACCCGCTTCGCCTCGCGTGCAGTCACGCGCCCCAGCACATAGACCACGCCACGCTCTACCGTGATTTTGAAAGCGCTACTGGTGAGGTCTTGGGCATCAAAAACGGCCGCTTTGATACGGCCCGCAGTAATCACATCGTTGGAGCGCTCCGTCAGGGTGGTATTGCCCATCACCGCCAGTTCGTTGAGCACGATCGACACGTTGTCGACTGCCTTGACCAGCTGCTCGGCCCGCGCTTGGTCTTGGGCGGAGGGTACTTCACCAGAAATCAGCACTTGGCGGTTGTAACTGGTGATGTTGATGTGCCCTCGCTCGCCAATGGTTTGGCGAATTTGGTTGGCCGCCTTGATTTCGATATTTTGGTCTTCGAGCTGGGCACCGGCGCTGCGCCGGTCAGCGGCTACAAATCCGGTCATGATCGCACCGCCCGCAGCCAGCGGGAAGCAGCCACTCAAAGACAGCACGCTCGCAGAAAGTAACGCGACCCACATCAAGGGGCGCAAACAAAGGCGGTGGAGGTTTTTTGTCATGGGGCTTCCTGGTCGCCCATGAGTTGGGCATCGACGCCATCGCAAAGGCAATGGATGGTTAATAGGTGAACTTCTTGTACGCGCGCGGTGCGCTCATGCGGCACGCAAATGTGCACATCGGTGTCGCGAAGTGCCTGGTTCATCTTGCCGCCGCCGCGCCCGGTGAGCGCCACCACCACCATATCGCGCTGGTGCGCAGCTTCCACTGCGGCCAGCACATTGGCCGAGTTGCCGCTGGTGCTAATGGCCAGCAGCACGTCGCCGCTTTGGCCCAGGGCCCGCACCTGGCGGGAAAAAATGGAAGTGAAGTCGTAGTCGTTGGCCACGGCCGTGATGATGGAGGTGTCGGTGGTTAGCGCGATGGCGCCTAGCTCGGGGCGTTCGCGCTCAAAGCGGCCGACAAATTCAGCGGAGAAATGCTGCGCATCGGCCGCTGAGCCGCCGTTGCCACAGGCCAGCACCTTGCCCCCGCTGGTAACGCAGGCCAGGATGGCCTGAATAGCCTGCGCAATCGGCTTGCTCAAAACCTGCGCTGACTGGTATTTCAGGTCGGCACTGTCAATGAAATGCTGCTCAAGTCTTTGTTCCATCATGAGGGCATGATACCGTGCGACTGCTTCTTTTTCAGGGGCGCCGCAGCGCTCAGGCGGCATCAAACGCCGCGCGCAACCAGTGGCAGCCTTCGGGCGTGACCTCAATCACATCGAAGCGGCAGGGCGGCAAGCTGCGCAAGTTGAGCAGGTAATACTGCGCCGCCAAAATCACCCGGCGCTGTTTAACGCGTCCCACGCTTGCCGCAGCGCTGCCGTGCGCACTGGATTTGCGTCTGCGCACCTCGACAAACACCAGGGTGCTGTCGGGCGCGCGCATGATGAGATCGATTTCCCCGCCGCCACGCCCCGGGGTTCGATAATTGCGCGTAACTAGGCGCAAACCCTGTTGCTGCAAATACAACATGGCTTCGTCTTCGGCGGCGTCGCCCACTTTTTTGGTGCTGGCGCGGTCTGTGTTGTTTGGAAGGATTCCCATACGTGAGCGCCTCTTTTTCCTCTGCCCTGGGGGCCGCCCTGGAGGCGGCCGGTGCGCAGCATTATCCGCAAGGCACGCTGTATGTGGTGGCCACGCCGATCGGCAATTTGGCCGACATCAGCCTGCGCGCCCTGCATGTGCTGGCGCTGGCCGACCGGGTGGCCTGCGAGGACACGCGCCACACCCAGGCGCTCTTGCGCGCCTACGGCATAGACAAACCAGGCGCGCACCTGCTGGCCGTGCACCAGCACAACGAGGCCCAGGCCGCGCACGCGCTGGTGGACTTGCTGCGCGCCGGTTTGCGCGTGGCCTATGTGAGTGACGCAGGCACGCCCGGCGTGAGCGACCCCGGCGCGCGCTTGGTGGCGCAGGTGCGCGCCCAGAGCCTGCGCGTGGTGCCGCTGCCGGGCGCCAGCAGCGTGACCACGCTGCTGAGCGCCGCTGGGGTGGCGCAAGATGACGCGGGGGGCAGCGGCTTTGTGTTTGCCGGCTTTTTGCCGTCCAAAGCCACCGAACGCACGCACGCCGTGCAGGCGCTGGCCACGCAGCCCATGGCCACCGTGCTACTGGAAGCGCCGCACCGCATCGAAGCGCTGGCACTGGCGCTGGCCGTGCTGGGCGAGCGCTGGGTGACGGTGGGGCGCGAGCTGACCAAGCAGTTTGAAGAAATCGCTACCGTGCGCGCCGACGCCTTGCCCGCCTGGCTAGCGGCGGACACCAATCGGCTGCGCGGCGAATTTGTGCTGGTGCTGCACCCGCTGGTGCTGACGGGCGAAGTGGCGCAAGACGACCGGGTGTTGAAACTGCTGCTGGAGCAATTGCCACTCAAAACCGCTGTCAAACTGGCCGCCGACATCAGCGGCGAGCCGCGCAACGCTTTGTACCAGCGCGCGCTAGCGCTCAAAGCCCTGGCGAGCGACGAGGCTGCTGACTAAACCCGGCGTGCCAGCTCGGCGGCTTTGCCGGTGTAGCTGGCCGGCGTCATCGCCAGCAGGCGTTGCTTCTCAGTCTCGGGAATGTCCAGCGCAGCGATGAAGCCCTGCATCAGCTCGCGCGTCATGGCTTCGCCGCGCGTGAACTTTTTGAGTTGCTCGTAAGGTTGGGGCAGGCCAAAGCGGCGCATCACGGTTTGGATCGGCTCAGCCAGCACTTCCCAGGACGCGTCCAGGTCGCGCGCTATGGCCGTCTGGTTGATCTCCAGCTTGCCCAAGCCCGCTTGCAAGGACTGGTAGGCCAGCACCGCGTAACCCAAGGCCACGCCCATATTGCGCAGCACGGTGGAGTCGCTCAGGTCGCGCTGCCAGCGGCTAATCGGCAGCTTTTCGCTCAGATGCCGCAAGAGTGCGTTGGACAGACCCAGATTACCTTCGGCGTTCTCAAAATCGATGGGGTTGACCTTGTGCGGCATGGTGCTCGAACCCACTTCGCCATCGCGCAGCTTTTGCTTGAAGTAGCCCAGCGACTCATAACCCCAGACGTCGCGGGACCAGTCGATCAGGATGGTGTTAGCGCGCGCCACGGCGTCAAACAGCTCGGCCATGTAGTCGTGCGGCTCGATCTGGATGCTGTAGGGCTGAAAGCCCAGACCCAGGCCCAGGGGCTCGGGCGTTTCGATCACTTTTTTGCTAAAGGCTTCCCAGTCAAAGTCAGGCCAGGCCGAGAGGTGGGCGTTGTAATTGCCCACGGCGCCGTTCATCTTGCCCAGGATTTTGACGTTGGCGATTTTTTCAATCGCCGCTTGCAGGCGCACCACTACGTTGGCAATTTCTTTGCCCACAGTGGTAGGGCTGGCGGTTTGGCCGTGGGTGCGGCTGAGCATGGGCACGTCGGCAAAGGCGTGCGCCATGTCGCGCAGCTTGAGCACCACCCGGTCAAGCTGGGGCAGCAGCACCATGTCGCGTGCCACGCGCAGTTGCAGGGCGTGGCTGGTGTTGTTGATGTCTTCGCTGGTGCAGGCAAAGTGCACGAACTCAGTGGCGGCGAGCAACTCGGGGCGCGCTTCGAACTTGGATTTGAGCCAGTATTCCACCGCCTTGACGTCGTGGTTGGTGGTTTTTTCGATTGTTTTGATGGCTTCGCCATCGGCCACCGAGAAGTGCTTGACAAAGCCCAGTAGGTAGGTCCGGGCGCCGGGGCTCAGGGGCTTGAACTCGGCAAATCCGGCGTCGCTCAAAGCGATGAACCAGGCCACCTCCACCTGTACCCGTCGGTGCATATAGCCCAGCTCGCTCATCAGCGGGCTCAGGGCGGCAAGCTTGCTGGCGTAACGACCGTCGAGTGGGGAAAGCGCGGAAATAGCAGAAAAAATCATGCAGAGATTGTAGGTGGGCCACCTGTATAGAATCCTTTTGTAACCACTAGAAACACCAAACATGAAATTGATAGGTTCCGTCTCTAGCCCCTACGTGCGCAAAGTCCGCGTCGTGATGGCAGAAAAAAAACTCGACTACGAGTTCATCACCGAAGATGTGTGGGCCTCTGATAGCACGATTACCCAGTCCAATCCGCTTGGTAAGGTGCCCTGCCTGATCATGGAGGGCGGTGAGGCTCTGTTTGACTCACGGGTAATTGTGGAATACCTCGACACTCTGTCGCCCGTGGGCAAGCTCATTCCAAGCACCGGGCGCGAGCGGGCTGAAGTGAAAACCTGGGAGGCGCTGGCCGACGGCGTAATGGACGCGTTGATCCTTGCGCGCCTTGAAGCGATCTGGCCCGGACGCAGCGCAGAGCAGCGCAGCAAGGCGTGGATTGACCGGCAAATGGGCAAAGTCAACGATGTGCTTGCTTCGATGGCTGCGGCACTGGGCGACAAAGCTTACTGCTCGGGCATTCATCTGTCTTTGTCGGATATTTCTGTGGGTTGCGCACTGGGTTACCTAGACTTTCGCTTCTCCGAAATCGCCTGGCGCGACGCGCACCCGGCACTGGCCAAGTTGCAAGACAAACTGGCCCAGCGGCAGAGCTTTGTCGACACTTTCCCCGTCTGACCGACAAGACAAGGCCCCACTGGGTGGGCGCCTTGCGGTCTAACTGTTGGCACGGCGCTTAAGCCAGCGCATCATGCTGCCAACCAGTGGCAACTTTTCATACAGCTCCTCGGCCGCGTCCCAGTAGTCGCGGTGCAAGATCACCAGTCCATGTGGACCGAATACCACGTGCGAAGCGCCCAGAATCACCTGCTCGGTACCGGTTTGGTAGTTGCGAAACTGAAAGCGAAACTCCCAGGTTAGGAAACACTGTTCTCCCTGGCAAATTTGCTGCGTTACTACAAAACGTGGGTCGATCAAGGCCACAAACATGTGCTCAAAAATGCGCGTGATGTTCGGGATACCCGTCACATCATTGAACGGATCTTTGAATCGCGCCTGCGCTGCGTAGTAGCGACTGAGCTCTGAAACATTGGCGGGCGACAAACTCTCGAAATAGGCCGCCAGTCCCGCCACACGCTGGTTCAGGGTATCGGGCGCTTGGCTCATAAAGTCATCTTTCGCACGAGGTAAAAATACCAGCGGTTGGGCATGACGCGCAGTGCTTTCATCCACAGGGTAAAGCGTTTGGGGAAGTGAATCTCAAAGCTGCCCTGCGCCCAACCCTGCACTATGGCCTGCGCCGCCTGCGCCGGTGTGATCAGGCCCGGCATGGTGAAGGTATTGCCTGCGGTCAGCGGGGTTTCCACAAAGCCAGGGTTGATGACCGAGACGCCAATACCGTCAGCCTGCAAATCCAGATACAGGGTTTCGGCCAAGTTGGTCAGGGCCGCCTTGGTCGGGCCATAGGCCAGGCTGTTGGGCAAGCCCCGGTAGCCCGCCACACTAGACACAAAACTCAGATGGCCGCTGCCACGCTGGCGCAGGGCAGGCAGCAGGGCCTCAAGTAGGTACAAGGCACCTTGGTAATTCACCTGCAGGTGGCGCAGCATGTCCGGCACATCCAGAGCGCTGGCGCGCATGGCTTGGTAATGGCCGGCGCAGTACATCACACAGTCTGGAGCGCGCTCAGCGAGCAGGCTGCGCACGCAGGCGTGTACGGCATGCGAATCGGTGCTGTCCAGAGGAAGGGCGGTGCTCCCCGGGTGTTCGCCGACGAAGTCTTCTAGCGCCTGCGCATTGCGGGCGGACACTGTCACGTGGGCGCCTTGGGCGTGCAGGGCTGCGGCGGTGGCACGGCCAATGCCGCTGCTAGCGCCAATGATCCACGCCGACTTTCCGCGCCAGTCCTGGAGCGGCGGATTCAGGGGCTTGAGCCAGGCCATGCTCAGCGCTTGCTAAAACTCAAAGTGACTTCGCCCAGGTAGATGCCGAACTTGCGCATGCTCGCCTTGTTGAGCATTACCCGGTCGTTAACCAGGTACATCCAGTCGTCGAACTGCACCTCGTAGACCGTGCCGTCCACCGGCAGGGCCAGGGTATAGCGCCAGTTCAGGGCATTGCCGGCGGCCACGCCGGTGGCCTCGCCGATCACGTCATCGGCCCGGCCGATGTAGCGGCCGCCCGCCTCTTTGCGGATGCGCCAGACGCGGCGC
>JARXAU010000227.1 GCA_029865675.1 Rhodoferax sp. | reverse complement strand
AGCGGTTGATGTCTTTGTAAGCCCGCGCGGCGCGCTCGGCGTGCGCCACGGTGGGCGCGTATTTGGGTGGGTCGAGCACGATGGCGTCAAAGGCCTGACCGGCTTGCGCAAACTGACGCAGCGAGGCGTTCACGTCGGCGTCCAGAAAGCTTGCGCGCTCGGACGCAAAGCCGTTGAGCGCCACATTGGCCGCCGCCTGGGCGATGGCCGGGCCCGACGAGTCGATGGACGTGACATGCGCCGCGCCGCCCGAGAGCGCGGCCACGGTAAAGCCGCCGGTGTAGCAAAAGCAATTGAGCACGCGCTGGAACTGCAAGCGCCGCGCATGGTCGGCAAACTTTTTGCGGCTGTCGCGCTGGTCCAAATAGAAGCCGGTCTTGTGGCCGTGGGCAATGTCCAGGGCGAGCTGCCAGTCGTGTTCCCGCAGCACCAGTTCGGTGGCGCCGCTGCCGCGCAGCCAGCCGGTGGCCTCGGGCAGGCCTTCTAAGCCCCGGCTGCTGGCGTCCGAGCGTTCGTAGAGTTTGGTCAGACCCGTAATCGCCAAGAGCGCGTCGGCAATCACCGCCTTCCAGCGCTCCACACCCGCCGAGGTGAACTGCGCCACCAGCGTGTCGCCGTAGCGGTCCACGATCAGCCCCGGCAAACCATCCGACTCGCCATGCACCAGGCGCATGCCGTCGCTTTGCACATCAAAGCGGCTGCGCGAGCGCAAAGCCCGCGCCACTGCCGCGCTGAAAAACGCGGCGTCGATGCGCTCTGCCTCGTCAAAACTCCAGACACGCGCCCGGATTTTGGAGCTGGGGCTGAACGCCGCCCAGCCCAAAAACTGCCCCTCGTGCCCCTCCACACGCACCGTCTCACCGCTGTCGCCGCCCCCGCGCTCGATGGCGGACTCAAAAATCCAAGGGTGGCGGCGCTGCAATGAGCGCTCTTTGCCAGAGCGAAGCCGGATGGTTTTCATGGCATAGATTGTCGCTTGGGGTTGCGCCAGGACCCTTTCCCCCACACTTTCCCGCAACCCCTCTCTCGCCCGCTGGGCGAAAGAGAGGGCCTGGGGGATAGGGGAGCAGAAGCTAGTTACGATCAAGCCATGCTGTCCAACAACAAGCCCATCCTGCGCGACCTGGTGTTGGTGGGCGGCGGCCACAGCCATGTGGGCGTGCTCAAGGCCTTTGCCATGCAGCCACTGCCCGGCGTACGCCTTACCCTGGTGTGCACCGACGCGCACACGCCTTACTCGGGCATGCTGCCGGGTTATGTCGCGGGCCACTATGACTTTGACGTGGTCCACCTGGACTTGGTGCGCCTGTGCGTGTTCGCCGGTGCGCGCTTTGTGCGGGCCGAGGTTACCGGCATTGACCGTGTGCGCCGCCAGTTAGCGCTGCATGGCCGCCCCGCGCTGGACTATGACCTGCTGGCGATCAACACCGGTTCTACGCCACAAACCTCTGCCACACCGGGCGCGGCTGAGCATGCAGTGAGCGTCAAGCCGATTGCCTCCTTCAACCAGCGCTGGCTGGCACTGCTGAGCGCGGTGCAGGCAGGGGTGGGGCCGCGCTCCATTGCCGTAGTAGGCGCAGGCGCCGGGGGGGTGGAACTGCTACTGGCCATGCAATACCGCTTGCGCTCCGAATGCCGGGCCCTGGGGAACCCGCAAGCTGCACCTGTGTTCTCCCTTTTTTCGTCCAGCAACACGATTCTTCCCACCCACAACGCGCGGGTGCAGCGCCGCTTTGCCCACGTTCTTGGCGCGCGCGGAGTGCAAGTGCACACCAGTGCGCGAGTGACGCAGGTTAGCGACGCCGCAGTGCATGTTCAGCGCGCAAACCAAACGCATCGCGAAACAGGCGATTGGCTGGCTGCCGACGCGGTGTTTTGGGTGACCCAGGCCGGTGGCGGTGCGTGGCTCAAGGGCACCGGGCTGGCCCTGGACGGCGCGGGCTGCGTGCGCGTCAACGCCTACTTGCAATCGGTCAGCGACCCGCGTATTTTCGCCAGCGGCGACGTGGCCAGCCTAGACGGCTGGCGTTTGGAAAAAGCCGGCGTCTTTGCGGTGCGCATGGGCATGCCGCTGGCGCGCAATTTGCGTCACGCGCTTTTGGGCCAGGCCTTACGGGCCTTCCGCCCGCAGCGCGGCTGGCTCGCGCTCATCAGCACCGGCGACCGCTACGCGGTGGCCTCGCGCGGCGCAGTCAGCTTTGCCGGAGCGTGGGTGTGGCGCTGGAAGGACTGGATTGACCGGCGCTTCATGCAACGGTTTTCTGCGCTAGGGGCGCCTCGCATGGGCCAAGCAGTGGCTCACCCGATGCCAAGATTGGCGGACCTGGGTGCCGAAGAGTCGCTGCAGTCGGCTGCAGCGCAGGCCATGCGCTGCGGCGGCTGCGGAGCCAAAGTGGGTGCCGGCGTGTTGGCGCAAGCCCTGGGCACGCTGCGACCGCTGCCCAATAGCGACGTGCTGATTGGCCTGTCCGCACCCGACGACGCAGCCCTGGTGCGCGTGCCGCCGGGCAAGGCGGTGGTGCAAACCGTGGACTTTTTCCGCGCCTTTATCGACGACCCCTATCGCTTTGGGCAAATTGCAGCAAACCACGCGTTGGGAGACATTTTTGCCATGGGCGCACAAGCCCACACTGCCACCGCGATTGCGACCGTGCCACCGGGGCTAGATGGCCAAACCGGCTCCCTGCTGAGGCAGATGATGACGGGCGCAGTGGAAGTGCTCAACGCCGCAGGCTGCACCCTGGTGGGTGGCCACACTGGCGAGGGGCAAGAACTAGCGCTGGGCTTTTCCATCAACGGCTTGGTGGACCTCGACGCCCAGGGCCATCCGGTGGGCGTGCTGCGCAAGGGCGGAATGCAGCCGGGCGAAGTGCTGATTTTGACCAAACCCCTGGGCACCGGCACCCTTTTTGCCGCCCACGCTTTGGGCCTGGCGCGTGGGCGCTGGGTGGACGCAGCACTGACGCAAATGGCGCAGTCAAGCCAAACGGCAGCACGCACACTGCAAGCCTTTGGCGCAAGCGCCTGCACCGATGTCACTGGCTTTGGCCTGCTGGGGCATCTGCTGGAAATGGCGCGCGCCTCGGGTGTCGTGGTCGCTATTGATTTGGCAGCCTTGCCCGTGCTTGACGGCGCACTGGATTGTCTAGAGCAGGGAATCACTAGCTCGCTGCACAGTGCCAATGCGCGCCAACACAGTGCCCGCGCTTTCACTGTAACTGCCGACAACATTTTGGCAAACGATGCCGCGACGGCGCTGCGCTTGGCGCTGCTGTACGACCCACAAACGGCTGGTGGCTTGCTGGCCAGCCTTCCTGCAGCGCGGGCGGGCGCCTGCATCGCTGCGCTGCACGCACAAGGCTACGCCCAAAGCGCAATCATTGCATCCGTAAACGAGGCAACGGAACCCACCGGCGCGGCCCATGCCCCCATCGTGGTCGTGAAACAATAGGGGCATGACAGACACTGTACCGACCCTCAAGGACACGGCCGCGTTTGCGGCACAAGCAGGAGCAGTTGCAGTTGCAGTGCCACAAGCCACCGCCTATCGGCGCCCGGTGCAGCTGGTTTTGTGGGGCGCGGGGCCCGCCCATCTGCGGTTTTTGCGGTCGCTGAAAAAAAATCCAATTCCCCATGCGGAGATTACGCTGCTGACACAGCACACGCAGGTGCTACATCCCCGCAAACTCGCCGCGTACATCGCCAGCGAGCTCACGCTGGCGCAATGCCTGACCGACGTGGAACCCTTGCTTGCGGGCACCTCGGTGCATTGGTCAGGCCGCCAAGGCAGGGCGATGGACGCGGCCTCGCGCACTGTGCTCTTAGACGATAGGCAGGTACTTGACTACGACGTTCTTTCCATCAACATTGGTCCCCAGCCCCATCGGGAAGCTGTCGAGCAGGCGATGCCGGGCGCGCGTGAGCATGGGCTTTTTGTGCCGCCGCTCGAAGGTTTTGTCGGCCTGTGGCCCAAGGTGTGTGGTCTGGGGCGACAGGGAGCGCTGCGCATCGCCGTAGTGGGCCATTGCACGGCCGGGTTTGAACTGGCCTTGGCGGTGCGCCAGCGCATGCCCACTGCGGCGGTGACCTGGGTTCCCGCTCCCCAGGAGCCCGCGCGCGACTACACCAGTGCCTTGTTGCAGCGCATGCTCTTCATCCTTAGGGCGCAACGTGTAACGGTGCTGTACGACTCGGTGGCCGGGTTTTCGCGTGACACGCTGGAGCTGGCCAGCGGAGCCCGACTGACCTGTGATGTGCCCTTGCTTGTGCTTTCACAGGCCACACCCGCCTGGCTGAAAGAAACCGGTCTGGAATGCGCCGCAGAAGGTGCGCACGCACTGGGCGTGCAAGTTCTGACAGACGCACACCAGCGCAGCACCAGCCACCCGGAGGTTTTTTTTGTACAGCAAGACAGCTTTGTGCTGGAGCACAACCTGCGCGCAGTCATGGAGTCAGAACCCTCAGGATTGCGCCCGCTAAAGCCTGCGCAATTGCAACTCTTTTACGCAGGAGCGTTACACGGTCTGGCGCACTGGAACGAGAAGTGCTACCAAGGGCGTTGGGTAGGCTGGCTCAAGAAAATCTTGCAGGCATAAACCCGCGCCGCTTTTTGTCACCCCCTGACTACCAAGAGGAACTGTTCATGAGCAACTCGCCAGCAGGTGCCGCAAACGCACCCCCACCTTCCGAACGCAAGGTCGACACCTTGTTGACCCACTACGGCCTGAGCCACACCCATCCCACGAACGAGTTGATTCACTATTTCGCCATTCCGGCCATCATGCTGAGTTTGACGGGCCTGCTTTTCGCCCTGCATCCGGGCTTGGTGCTGGCGCTGCTCGCCGCCAGCATGGTGTACTACGCGCGCCTTTCTTGGCGCTTTACGGGCTGCATGCTGCTTGCTGCCTCTGTGCTGCTGGCTTTGGTAGACGCAATGCAGACGCGCGGCGTACTGGTGCCGGTGTCCGTGGTAGTGTTTGTGGTGGCCTGGATTTTTCAATTCATAGGCCATCGCATTGAGGGTAAGAAGCCCTCTTTTTTTGAGGACCTCCAGTACCTGTTGGTCGGTCCGCTGTTCGTGCTGAGCAAGGTTTTTCTGCGCTGGGGCCTGCGCTGGTGAGGCCCGCAGGCGGCTCTCGATTCGTAGGGGGGCCGCTTTATCACTTGCACCAATTGCTGCGCCAAATTTGGTTTTTGCTGCGCCTCAGACCGCCCTATTCCCCCAATGCGTCGGGTCAGCCCGGGTGCGCGCGCCATAGGCAGTAAGCGCCCACACCACGCAGGCTCGGCCGCACTCAACACCGGAGCCAGGCCGCTGACAGCAGACCAAGAGGACTTGCACGAGTCGCCGCAAGGTCTGTAGGAAGGCAGCCGAGCACACAGCGATACCAAACCGCTGTTGGAACAAGCAACGGGCGTCAGTGCGCAAGTGCGCTCGGTCGTACGCGACCGCGGGGCCATTCTTTACCAGCCTGAACCTGTGGCCGCCTGTCACCAGGGCGGTGCACAAACTCAAAAGTGGGTCCGATGGGCGGATTTGAGGGCGGCTGGCAAGCACCCTCCTGGCCGCACGGGGCGGTTGTATGCCTCGGTGCCGCCCTGGCGGCCACGCAGCTGCGCCGGTGGCCTTATGTGCAGCGCAGTGCGCTTCGCTCCGCATTAAATCGGTAGACCGTTCGATTGCACGCGCGAAGCGCTGGCCAGTGCAATGCGCTAAGAGACGAGCGATTGAACAATTTTTCCCTTATTTTGACAAGTCAGCAAATTGACACGCATTCCGAATTAATATTCGAATCTTTAACAAATAAAGGGAGTAACCATGGCCGCACATTCATTCATCGCCATCACGCCGCAGAAGACTGCACTGCCGCGCCAGCCCTTCGCGCTGCGCCATCTGGCCAGGGACGCAGCGGGCCACGCCAAAATTCAATTACGCCACCATGGCAAGCCCCGCAACGACGATCTGCCGCCCAAAGAAAAGGCGCCGTCTCCACGCGAACACCAGAGTTAGCATGCACCTCGGTGCGCTAAAAGGCCTTCACCGTCCGCGTTTAGAGCACCACCACCGCAGCGCCCATCTCTGGCCAGCGCTTTCGCAGAAACATCCAGCTGCACAAACCTACAGCCATCATGCCCAGCGAGGCCGCCGCCAAGGCTACGGTTGAATGCATGACCCAGGGCGAGATCACACCGGCTACGATGCCATTGGCTATTGAGCCGATGAACATCTGCAAGGACGAGGCCATGCCCCGGCGCGCTGGGTGCAGGTCAAGCACC
>JARXAU010000150.1 GCA_029865675.1 Rhodoferax sp. | reverse complement strand
CCAGCCACAGGGCGTGTTTGGCGGATTTGCGGGCCAGCTTTTCCCACGAAAAGTCCGCTGCGTCGCGGCGCATGCGGGCCGAGCGGTCGCCTTCGGTGCGCTTTTCCAGCCAGAGGAAGATTTCGGTGTACACCGTTTGCGGGCAGGCATAGCCGCACCACAAGCGCCCGGCCACGGCGGTAAACAAAAACAGCGACAGGGCAGAGATCACCAGCAGGCCGGTGAGGTAGATGAAGTCTTGCGGGTACAAGACCAGGTTAAAGATGTAGAACCGGCGCGCACCCAGGTCAAACAGCACCGCCTGGCGCTGGCCCCAGTCCAACCACGGCAGGCCGTAAAACACCAGCTGGGTAAGAAATACCGTGGCCCAGCGCAAGCGCGAGAAAAAGCCCGACACGCTGCGCGGATAAATCTTCTGGTGCGCGGCGTACAGCGACACCAGTTCTGGGTCCGCGCCCGGCGGGGGCGCAATCGGGCGGGTGTCGGGGGACACGGCAATCGGAATGACCGTGCGCGCGGGGGTGGAATCGGCGGTCAAAAAACTAGCACTCCATTAGTGGTCTGGGGGCAACAAGCCGCCTGGGCCTGAGCAGGCTGCGGGTGCCCCACATCAAGGCAGACGCCATGACCCTGGCCGACGCGGCAGGGCTCATGGATAGGACATGCTCCAGACATAGCTGGCCAGCACTTGGATTTGCGCCTCGGTCAGTTTTTCGCCTTGGGCGGGCATGGGGTTGGCCTTGCCCTTGTTCACCATGGTGATGATGGCGTTTTCGCCATAGCCGTGCAGCCAGGTGTGGTCGGTCAAGTTGGGGGCACCCAACGCCAGGTTGCCCTTGCCGTCAGCGCCATGGCAGGCGGCGCATACCGTGAACTTGGATTTTCCCAGGGCGGCACGCACTGAATCGTGCGGGCTGCCCGAGAGGCTGAGCACGTAGTTGGCCACGTTTTTCACATCGTCGGGTGTGCCCACGGCAGCGGCCATGGGCGGCATTTGCCCGATGCGGCCCAGAACCAGGGTTTCCTTGATTTTTTCAGGCGTGCCGCCGTGCAACCAGTCGTTGTCGGTGAGGTTGGGAAAGCCCTTGGACCCCCGCGCGTCCGAGCCGTGGCACTGGGCGCAGTTGTTCATGAACAGGCGCTCGCCAATGGCATGTGCCTGCGGGTCATGTGCCACCGCCTCGGGGCTCATGGCGGCAAATTTGGCGTACAGCGGGGCTTCGGCCAAATTGGCTTTTTTCACCTCGGCTTCGTACTGGCCATGGGCGGTCCAAGCCAGCTGGCCGGGCGAGCTGCCCAGGCCGGGATAGAGCGCCAGGTACACAAAACCAAAAATTACGGTGATCACGAACAGCCACACCCACCAGCGCGGCAGGGGGTTGTTCATTTCGCGCAGGTCGCCGTCCCAGACATGGCTAGTGCTGTTGTCCGAGGCCGTCATGGCGCGCGCCTTGCCGCCAAACCACAGCAGCAGCAAGCAAGCAAGCATGCTCACCACGGTGATGCCGCCCACATACCAAGACCAAAAACTGCTGGTGAAATCGCTCATAAGGTTTCCTTGTGCGTACGGTGGGGCTCAATCCTGCTCAAACGGCAGGTTGGCGACCTCGGCGAAGTCTTGGCTGCGCCGGCGGGACCACGCCCAGCACAAGATGCCGATAAAAATCGCAAAGCTGGCCAGGGTGACCGCAATGCGCAAGGTGTTTACGTCCATGTCCGTCTCCTGGGCTTACTTCAGCGCCAAGCCCAGCACCTGCAAATAGGCGATGGTGGCGTCGAGTTCGGTTTTGCCTTTGACCTCGTCGGCAGCGCTGGCAATTTGCGCATCGGTATAGGGCACGCCTACTTTGCGCAGCGCGCGCATGTGGCCGGGCATGGCGCCAGCGTCTACCGGCGTAGTCTCCAACCAGGGGTAGGCCGGCATATTGGACTCGGGCACCAGGTCACGCGGGTTGATCAGGTGGATGCGATGCCATTCGTCGCTGTACTTGGCGCCTACGCGGGCCAGGTCGGGCCCGGTGCGCTTGCTGCCCCATTGGAAGGGGTGGTCATACACAGATTCGCCAGCCACCGAGTAGTGGCCGTAACGCAGCGTCTCGGCCCTAAAGGGGCGAATCATCTGCGAATGGCAGTTGTAGCAGCCTTCGCGGATGTAGATGTCGCGCCCGGCGAGTTGCAGCGCGGTGTAGGGCATTACGCCCTTGAGCGGCTCGGTGGTCGATTTTTGGAAGAACAGGGGCACGATTTCCACCATGCCGCCAGCCAGCAGCACCAGCAGGATCAGCACGATCATGAGGAAGTTGCTGGTTTCAATCTTTTCGTGCGACAGGATGGAGGCGGGTTTGTCATTTGCCATGGTGTATTCCTTGGGTTTAGGCGTGGGCCATGGCCAACGGAATGGTCACTGCTTGGGCGCGCCCGTTGGTGATGGTCTTCAGGGTGTTCCAGAGCATGATCAACATGCCGCCCAGGTAGAGCACGCCACCGAGCAGGCGCAGCACATAAAAGGGATAGGTGGCCTTGACCGACTCCACAAAGGTGTATGTGAGCGTGCCATCGGGGTTGATGGCGCGCCACATCAGGCCTTGCATCACCCCGGCAATCCACATGGCGGCGATATAGATCACGATGCCCACGGTGGCGGTCCAAAAATGGATTTCGATGGCCTTGACGCTATACATCTTCTTTTGCCCAAACAGGCGGGGAATCAGGTAGTACATCGAACCCATGGTCACCAAGCCCACCCAGCCCAAGGCGCCGGAGTGCACATGGCCCACCGTCCAGTCGGTGTAATGGCTCAGGGCATTGACGGTTTTGATGGACATCATCGGCCCCTCGAAGGTGCTCATGCCGTAGAAGGACAGGGACACGATCAAAAAGCGCAGGATGGGGTCGTCGCGCAGCTTGTGCCAGGCGCCTGAGAGCGTCATGATGCCGTTGATCATGCCGCCCCAGCTGGGCGCCAGCAAAATCAGCGAGAACACCATGCCCACCGATTGCGTCCAGTCGGGCAAGGCGGTGTAGTGCAAGTGGTGCGGGCCGGCCCACATATAAGTAAAGATCAAGGCCCAAAAGTGCACGATGGACAAGCGGTAGCTGTACACCGGCCGCTCCGCTTGCTTGGGGATGAAGTAGTACATCATGCCCAGAAAACCAGCGGTCAAAAAGAAGCCCACCGCGTTGTGACCGTACCACCACTGCACCATGGCGTCTTGCACGCCGGCATAGGCCGAGTAGGACTTCAACCAGCCCGCCGGAATAGCCGCGCTGTTGACCAAGTGCAATATGGCCACGGCCAAGATAAAGGCGCCAAAGAACCAGTTGGCTACGTAAATGTGTTTGACCTTGCGTGTGCCCAATGTGCCAAAGAAAACGATGGCGTAGGACACCCACACCAGGGTGATCAAGATGTCGATGGGCCACTCCAGCTCGGCATATTCCTTGCCCTGGGTGTAGCCCAGCGGGAGCGAGATGGCGGCCGCCAAAATTACCAGCTGCCAGCCCCAGAAGGTAAACGCTGCGAGTTTGTCGCCAAACAAGCGTACCTGCGAGGTGCGCTGCACCACGTAGTACGAGGCGGCAAAGAGCCCGCAGCCACCAAAGGCAAAAATCACCGCATTGGTGTGCAAGGGTCGCAAGCGGCCATAACTCAACCAAGGAATGCCGAAATTAAGCTCAGGCCAAGCCAGTTGGGCGGCGATGATCACCCCCACCAGCATGCCCACCACCCCCCACACCACCGTCATGATGGCGAACTGTCGCACGACGGTGTCGTTGTAGCTCGCTGCTTTTGCGTTCGAAATTGCCATACCGCTTCCTGTGAAATAACCTTGCGCACCAGTGTGCGCGGGTCTTTGGAAACGCAAATTGACACAAGTCAAACGGGCGGCAACTAAACCGCTTCTGGCAAGAAAAGTTTCAGGGCTCGCGCAAAATGCGCTCGCCTTCGGATTCGATGTCCTCAAACTGCCCGCGGTCTATGGCCCACCACAGGCCCCCGAGGATGAAGAAGACCAGCACCACCGACAAAGGGATCAGCAAGTAAAGAATGTCCATAGCCCGTCCTTAACGTGGAAGAATTCTCATGATTGGGGCGCTACGCACTTTCATGAAAGTTAAAGCTCAGTGCGCTGCAGCGGCCTGCGGCGGGGCTGCGTCCGGCGGCGCGGTGCGCGACAGGCGCAAGGCATTGCCCACCACCAGCAAGGAACTGCCCGCCATGCCCAGGCCCGCTGCCCAAGCGGGCAGGTAGCCGGCCACGGCCAGCGGCACACACACGGCGTTGTAGCCCAAAGCCCACACCAGGTTTTGCCGCACCACCGCCATGGTGCGCCGTGCCAGCAGCACCGTATGGGCTACAGGCAACAGTGCTGCGCCTAAGACCACAAAATCCGCCTGCGCCTGGGCCAGCGCCACCGCCTGGCCCAAGGCGAACGACACCTGCGCACCGGCAAGCACCGGCGCGTCGTTCAAGCCGTCCCCCACCATGGCCACCTGCCGCCCCTGCGCTTGCAGGTCGCGCAGCGCCTGCAATTTGTCGTCGGGGGAGCAGCCCCCGCGCGCCTGCTTGAGCCCCAAGGCAGCGGCCACCCGGTCCACCGCGGCTTGGCTATCGCCCGAGAGCACCCGGACCTCTAAGCCTGCGGTTTGCAGCTCATCGACGCAGGCCTGGGCATCGCTGCGCAGCGATTCGGCGAAAAAGAATGTGGCGACCCACCCCTGTGCATCGCTCAGCATGGCGTGGCTTTGCGCGTTTGCCAATGGCGCCACAGCGCAAAATTCTGCTGAGCCCAGACGCACAACCCGCAGCCCAGATGCGCCGTCGGCAAGGGCCGCGCTAGCCCTTGGAGCCACCTGGCCGCTCAGCCCCTGGCCCGGACTTTCGGTGACGCCGCTGCACACCCAGTCGGCGCGCTGGTCCATCGCAGACTCCGCCAGTGCCCGCGCCACCGGATGCCGCGAATGGCGTGACAGCGCCGCAGCCCAGGCCAGCGCCTGGTCTCGCGACACGCCGGGGCGGGTTTGCACGTTTTGCACCCCCAGGCGGTCTTGGGTGAGCGTGCCGGTTTTGTCAAACACCACCGTATCCACCTGCGCCAGCGCCTCCAGGGCCTGCAGGCGTCGCACCAAAATGCCGCCGCCCGCCAGCCGCCCGGCGGCAGCCAGCATGGCCGCCGGGGTGGCCAGGGAGAGCGCGCAGGGGCAGGTAACCACCAGCACCGACACGGCCACCATGAGCGCGCGCTCGGGGTCGCGGTCCCACCACCACAGCGCGGCCCCTGCGGCGCTGAGCAGCACCGCCAGCAAAAAAGGCTTGGCCAGCCGGTCGGCGATGCGCGCCAGCGTGGGTTTGGTGGCAGAGGCCGCTTCCATCAGCGCCACAATGTGCGCAAAGCGGGTGTCTGCGGCCACCCGCTGCACGCGCACCCGCAGGGTGGCGCTGAGGTTGAAGCTGCCCGCCAGCACCGATGCGCCCACGACACGGCGCAAGGGGAGCGACTCGCCGGTGAGCAGCGCCTCGTCCACGCTGCTGGTGCCTTGCTCGACCACGCCGTCTGCAGCAAACGACTCGCCGGGCTGCACCCGCAGCAAGTCACCCACCCCCAGGCGGCGCACCGCAACCCGCTCAAAAGTGCCCTCAGGCGTTTGGCGCTCGGCCGCGTCGGGCAAGCGGTTCATTACCGCCTCCAGCGCCCCGGCAGTGCGATCGCGCAGGCGCAGCTCCAGCCAGCGCCCGCTGAGCAAGAAAAAGACAAACATGGTGAGCGAATCGAAATACACCTCGCGCCCAAAGGTGCCGCTGGGCTCAAACGTGCCTGCGGTACTCACTGCAAACGTCACTGCAATCCCCAAGGCCACAGGCAGGTCCATGCCGATGCGCCGCTGCAGCACATCCTGCCAGGCACTGCGGAAAAAAGGGCCGCAGGAGAAAAAAACCACCGGAAGCGTCAGCACCCAGGACGCCCAGCGCAGCAAAGACTCCATCTCGCCACTCAGGTCGCCCGGCCTGGCGGTGTAGGCCGGGTAGGCGTACATCATGACTTGCATCATGCAAAGGCCAGCGACCAAGCAGCGCCACAGCGCGGCACGCCTCTCAAGCTTGCGCGCATTGGCTGCAAAGGCATCGTTGGCGGGTAGCACGTGGTAGCCCGTGGTTAGCACGGCTTGCATCCAGCGCGAGGGCATGACCGTCTGCGCACTCCACCGAACCGTGGCGCGCTGGCCGCTGGCGCTGACGGCTGCCGAATGCACGCCAGGCACACTGCGCAGTGCGTCTTCAACCGCTACGGAGCACGCTGCGCAGCGCATGCCTCTCACCAGAACCTGCGACTCCCACAGGCCAGAGGCACCATCGAGCAAGCGACTAAAGGCAGCCCATTCGATGGGGTCGTCAAGCAGTTGAAGAGGCGCGAACGGTGGCATGGGCAAGGTGGACCGACGGTTCAAAGGAGGGCGGTGCAAGGGACGTGACTTGCCAGTGTGCCCAAGCGCCAGACCAAGGTGTTGATCTATGTCAAAGGCGAAAACATCACCACTGCTAACCTTATCGTTATTCGAATGAAAGGGGTTTTTTTATGTATACACGCATCCTTGTCGCCACGGATGGATCGGATTTGTCCCAAAAAGCCGCAACCAAGGCCATTGATTTGGCGGCGGCCTTCAAGGCCGAGCTGGTAGTCCTCCAAGTAGTTCCGCCCTACCCGATTAGCTACTTTGAGGGCGGCATCGCCATGGACAGCGCGGAAATACAGCGCATTGAAACGCTTTGGGCAGACAAGGCCAAAGCCCATGTCGATGCCATTGCGCAAACGGCCTTGGCCCAGGGCGTAAAAACGCAGGCCGTCACCAGCCGCTCGGATGTGGTGTCCAACGCCATCCTGGCGGTCGCCAAACAACACCGTTGCGACCTGATCGTGATGGCATCCCACGGTCGCCGGGGCATTACGCGGCTGCTATTGGGCAGTGAAACCCAACAGGTTCTGACCCACACCGCACAGGCCGTGCTGGTGGTGCGCTGAGCATGGACCAGCGCCCGTCAGCACAAGCCTACAGCGTCTTTTCCCCAGCGCCTTGGGGGTCTTGGAAGCGCTCGCGAATCACCAACACTTCGGGCCAGGCCGCCAAAAATGCATCGACGCAGCGGGGGTCGAAATGACTACCCCTGTGGGCCTGCAAGTACTGCGCTGCGACATCAGGAAGCCAGGCTCGCTTGTAAGGCCGGTTGGAGGTTAGAGCGTCAAATACGTCGGCGATGGCCACGATGCGGCTAAACACAGGAATGTCTTCGCCCTTGAGGCCATAGGGGTAGCCACTGCCATCAAACTTTTCATGGTGGCCCAAAGCAATTGCAGCACCGGCCTGCAGCAATGGCGAACTGCTGCCGCTGAGCAACTCGTGCCCCAGCATCGGGTGACGCCGCATCAAAACCAGCTCTTCATCGTCCAACGGGCCCGCTTTAAGCAGCACGCGGTCGGGAATGGCGACTTTGCCGATGTCGTGCATCGCCGCTGCATCGAACAGCAACTCTTGGTCCGCATCTGAGAGCCGCAACTCGCGTGCAATCAGCCGCGAGTAATGCGACATACGCACGATATGCCTGCCGGTGTCGGTATCGCGGTGTTCGGCGGCCCTGGCCAGACAGAGCACGGTTTCGCGCTCGCGTTCGCGCACCTCTTGCGTCGCCAAGCGCACACTCTCGGCAAGCCAGGCCGCTTGGTCTGTCAGCTTGCGGGTCGCGTCGCTGAGTTTGAGCATATTGCGCGCCCGCGCAATGAACTCAATATGGTCCACCGGCTTGGATAAAAAATCATCGGCACCCGAGTCCAAAGCGCGATAGCGCACCGCCCGCTCCTCATTTGCGGTGACCATCAACACGGGGGTGGACTGGGCGCCCGGTATTTGACGGTAGTTAGTGATGAACTCCAGGCCATCCATCTGGGGCATCATGAAGTCGACCACCACCACGTCCACCGGTGTGTGGCGGGCAAACTCCAGTGCCAAGACCGGGTCACTGAAGCCGTGCGCCTGTGCCTGCGGTAGCCGGCTTACCAACTGCCCCATGATCAAGAGATTGATCTCGGTGTCGTCCACAATAAGTACGCGCTGCGTCATGAGAGTAGCCGGTTCAAAACACCAAAACGATGGGCATCGGCTTGCCTCGTGCCTCAGACGCGCGCAGCACGCGCGCCCGCCCAAAGCCAAATCAGCGCGCCGGCAAGCACCATCGGCAGGCACAGCCACTGCCCCATACTCATGCCCAAAGACAAGAGCCCCAGGTGCGCATCGGGCTGGCGGAAAAACTCTGCAATAAAGCGCAACACGCCGTACCCGATTAAGAACGCTGCTGCCACCCGCCCTTGCTTAGGGCTGCTCGACGCGTACCACCACAACAAAACAAAAAGCAACAGCCCTTCTAATAAAAATTGATAGATTTGTGAGGGATGGCGGGGCGCGTCGCCCGCTCCCCGAAACACCATGCCCCAAGGCAGCGTGGGGTCGGCCACCCGCCCCCAAAGCTCGCCGTTGATGAAGTTGCCAACGCGCCCTGCCGCCAAGCCCGTGGGCACGCAAGGCGCAACAAAATCGGCAACCTGCCAAAAGGCCCTTTTGCGAGAGTAGGCAAACCACACCATGGCCGCTATGACCCCCAACATGCCACCATGAAAGCTCATTCCGCCCTGCCACACGGCGAAGATTTCCTGGGGGTGGGTGGCGTAATACAAAGGTTTGTAAAACAAGCAATAGCCCAAGCGCCCGCCCAAGACAACGCCCATGACGCCAAGAAACAAAATATCTTCCACATCCCGATAGGCCCAAGGCCCTGGCTCTCGGGCATCAGAAAACGGGCTTTGCCGCAAGCGCCGACTACCCAGCCACATAAACAGGGCAAACGCTGCCAGGTAGGTAAGGCCGTACCAGTGAATGGAAACCGGCCCGAGTTGCAGGGCGACAGGATCTATGGAAGGGTGCATCAGCATGGCGCTATTGTGCCTTCAAGGCTGAAGTCGCCCAGGCGGCTGGAGCTTCCCTAAAATCTTGATTTTTTCGACATTTGAAGATGAACGTCCAAAACACCATCAAAACCATTTTGAATCAGCTCAACGCGCTGATTGTGGGCAAGCAGTCCCAGGTGCAGGACTGTGTGGCCTGCATGCTGGCCGGTGGCCATTTGCTCATTGAAGACGTGCCCGGAGTTGGCAAGACAACCCTGGCCCACGCGCTGGGCAAGACCTTGGGGCTTGCGTTTTCCCGGGTGCAATTTACATCGGACTTGATGCCCACGGATTTGTTGGGCGTGTCTATTTACGATCGCGCAAGCGAGGGCTTTCACTTTCACCCCGGTCCGATCTTCACCCACATTTTGCTGGCCGACGAGATCAACCGTGCCAGCCCCAAAACCCAAAGCGCTCTGCTTGAGGCGATGGAAGAAAAGCAAGTCACCGTTGAAGGCCAGACACGTGCGCTGCCAAAGCCGTTTTTTGTGATCGCCACCCAAAACCCGCAAGACCAAATAGGGACGCATGCGTTGCCAGAGTCCCAGCTTGACCGCTTTTTAATGCGTATTTCGCTGGGGTACCCGGACCGCCAGAGTGAGCGCGTCATTCTCTCCGGCGTAGACCGCCGCCTTTTGGTGGACCGGCTGCCCGCTGCCTTGAACCTGTTGGAGCTGCAAGGGTTGCAAGACGCAGTGCGCAATGTGCATGCGTCCGACTCTCTGCTGGACTATGTACAAGACCTGATTCACGCAACGCGCTCGGGCCAGTGGTTTGTGCAAGGCCTGAGCCCGCGTGCGGGCATCGCACTGTTGCGTGTGGCCAAGGCCCGAGCACTGATGCAGGGGCGCGAGTATGTGGCACCCGACGACGTGCAAGACATCATCAGCCAAACCATCGCCCACCGGCTGACGCCCCTGCCGCGCGCGGGACGCGACGCGGTGGCCCAGGTGCGTGCCATGGTGGCCGCTGTCCGCTTGCCATGAACCCGCTCGCGTGGGCGCGTGCGCGGCTGAGGCGTTGGTGGCAAGCCCGCTTGCGACCCACCGACCACCACCACCTCACCCAGCGCAACGTCTACATCCTGCCCACAGGACCGGGCCTGATGCTGACTGCGACCTTGTTGGTACTGCTGCTGGCTTCGATTAACTTCCAGTTGAATCTGGGCTACGCGCTGACTTTTTTGCTAGCGGGCTGTAGCGTTGTTGGAATGCACATGGGCCATGGCACGCTGCGGGGTCTGCACTTGCACCTCGTGCCGCCCACCGCACAGTTTTTAGACGCCACTACCACGCTGATGGTGCGGGTCCACAATCCCACCGCCAAACCACGCTATGGGGTCGGGCTAGCGCTACCGGACGGTGGCGACTGGGCGTGGGCCGAAGTGCCCGCGCGAGGCAGCACCGAGCTCAAGCTCAGCTGGGTGACGCCGCACCGGGGATTGGTGAGCTTGCCCCTTTTAACGGCGGAGACCCGTTTCCCGATGGGCGCATTCAGAGTCTGGACCTTATGGCGACCGGCCGCCTCGATATTGGTTTACCCCCGCCCTGAGACCTCCGCACCGGAATGGTCAAACACAGATGCGGGAGACAACGATGGCGCAGCAGTGGTCGCGCGCCTGCCTGCAGGAGATGACTTGGACGGCTTGCGCGCCTACCGTCCGGGCGATGCACTCAAGCACATTGTGTGGAAAAAAGCAGCCCAGACCCTGGTGACGGGTTCTGGTTCACTGGTCAGCCGCGACTCCAACAGCCGACAGACAGCAGAGGTATGGCTGGACTTTGCCAGCACCGGCTTGGCGGACAAGGAAGGCCGTCTCTCCCGCTTGTGCGCCTGGGTTTGTCGAGCTGAGAGCCGCGGTTTGCGTTACGGACTGCGCCTGCCGGGCCGGCACATTGCAGTTGACAGTGGCGTGGAGCATCGGCGCATTTGCTTGGAGGCACTTGCGCTGTGTTGAGCCAAAGCGTAGCGCACAGGCTGCAAAAGCTACCCCGAGACTCGCGCGAGACCCTTTTCGTGCTGCTGGTGGTAGCCTGGGTGCTCATGCCCCAAGTAACCCAGTTGCCGCTTTGGTGCAGTGCGCTAGCGGGCACCTTGCTGCTGTGGCGCGGCTACTTGGCGCTGGCTGGGCGCGCTCTGCCGGGGCGCTGGTTGCTGACAGCGGTGCTGGCGCTGGCGCTGGCAAGCACATGGCTGGTCTACGGCACGCTCCTTGGACGCGAAGCGGGGGTGATGCTGATCGTTCTGTTGCTCGCCCTCAAAACCTTGGAAATGCGGGCCCAGCGGGATGCCTTTGTCGTGTTCTTCCTGGGGTTTTTTGCCATCCTGACCCAGTTTTTTCAATCGCAGTCGCTTGCTACGGCGGCCTACATGCTGGTCGCGCTGCTCGGGCTGCTCACAGCGCTGGTGCACGCCAATATGCCAGGCAGCGCCTCGGCGCTGGGCCGGGCGGTAGGCATCGCCTGCCGCATGGCTGCACTCGGAACGCCCTTGATGGTCGTGGTGTTCATGCTTTTTCCCCGTGTCGCGCCCCTTTGGGGCGTGGCCGATGAAGCGCCGAGCGCACGCAGTGGCCTCTCGGCGACAGTGTCGGTGGGCAGCATGGCCGAGTT
The DNA here is from genome assembly GCA_029865675.1 of Rhodoferax sp. Classification (GTDB taxonomy): domain Bacteria; phylum Pseudomonadota; class Gammaproteobacteria; order Burkholderiales; family Burkholderiaceae_C; genus Allorhodoferax. The sequence goes on along the minus strand of JARXAU010000150.1, from coordinate 3,491 downwards.
GGCTCTGGATGACAGCATCGCCCTGCGGCTGCGCTTCGAAGGAGCACAGCCCCGCGGAACTTCACTCTACTTTCGCGGCCCCGTGCTTTCTCAGTTTGACGGACGCGAGTGGTTGCCACTGGAACGCAATGACACAGACCAGCGCCCCTCTGGCTTGCAAGTACGGGGAGAGCCCTTGCGCTACGAGGTCACGCTGGAGCCCAGCGCAAACCCCTGGTTGCTGGTGCTGGACGCCACGCCAGAAGCACCCACCCAAACCGACCGGCAAGCCAAACCCACTGCCGACCTGCAGTGGCTCGACAAGGCCGACCCGCGTGCCAACCTGCGTGATCTGCGCCGTTACCGCGCGGAGAGTTACCTCCAGTTTCAGTACGGCCCCCGGGAATGGACGCCTGCGCTCCAAGCATTTACGCAGTTGCCGGTCGGTAGCAACCCCCGCACACGCGAATGGGCGGCGCAATTGCAAGCGAATACTGCTGTGCCTGAAGGGGACGCCAGCGCGCTCAGCGCGATCGTGCTGGCGCGCTTGCGCAGCGGCGAATACCGCTACACCCTGCTCCCCGGTGTGTATGGCGCGGATACCGCCGATGAATTCTGGTTCGAGCGCAAAGCCGGGTTTTGCGAGCATATTGCCTCAGCCTACGTGGTGGTGATGCGGGCATTGGGTGTGCCAGCACGGCTAGTTACCGGCTACCAGGGTGCACAGCGAAACGCGCTCGACGGCTACTGGACAGTGCGCCAGAGCGACGCCCACGCGTGGGCGGAAATTTGGCAGGTGGGTCTCGGCTGGGTGCGGGTGGACCCGACTGCGGCGGTGTCACCCTGGCGCATAGGGGAAACAACCCGTCTAGCCGCGCCTCGCGGTCCGGCAGCCGAATTGATAGGACCTGCCGGCTACCGGCTCTGGGCGGACGCGCGCATGGCTTGGGAAGCGGTCAACAATCGCTGGAATCAATCGGTACTCAATTACGGCCAAAGTGCGCAAATGGACATCCTCAAAAAGCTGGGCTTCACAGCGCCCAGTTGGGAGGCGCTGGGCTACCTTCTTGCAGGTGGGATCTCCACCATCGCGCTGCTCGGCGCGGTGTGGGCTGGCCTGCCCCAGCGCCGCCGTGACCCTTGGCACGCCCTGCTTGAGCGAACGCACCATCGCTTGACGGCCTTGGGGCTCACCTTGCCTCCATCGGCCACACCAAGGCAGATGGCCCGCCAAGCGCAAGTCCGCTGGGGTGATGAGGCCGGACGCTTGAACCAATGGCTCTTTGACCTAGAGCGATGCCGTTACGGCAACTCCAGTGATACCTACAGCGTGGTGCGGCTTAGTAAAACATGGCGCACACTGCCCTGGGACAAGTACCAAGTCGGCGCACGGCAGGGTGCCCCAACGTAAGCCGCACAACAACCGGGCGTGCATGGGTGTGCGGCTGGCAGCCGAGGGGCGGAGGTGTTCGCTCAACAAGGAGCCAGCGCTTGATTTTCTGCCGCAAGTGCCGATACCTTCGCAAAGGGCGTCAGAAAGCCGCCTTCCCTTAAGAGCCGTCACCCCAATCAGCATGACAAACACGCAGACCCTTCTTACTTTTTTGTTTTTGGCGGCGATGTTTGCGGTAGGAGTTTCGTACTACTCCACCAGGCAAAAAATGCTGAGCATGCGCCACGAGTTGGACATGCTGCAGGCGCGTGCCAGATCAGCGCATGCGTGCAGCGTGCTGCGCAATGAACGCGCGCGCTGCCACCTTGAACTCCAGGCGCTGGAAGCAGAAATAAGTGCCAGCGAGCGCACGGCGCTAAGCGCAGAGCAAATAAAGATGGTCGAGTTCAATCGCACAACCATCAAAAACAGTGTGGAGGCACTCAAGCGTGCTGGCGACTGGCTGGGCCTGCCCTTTGATCTGGAATGGGTGGACATGCTGGAGCGCTTGCCGCATCTCGATGCGTTGTACCGTGCATCCTTAGATCATCCGGTGCCAGTGACAGACATCGGCGAGACACCCTCAACCGAATCCAAACTCTCCACTGAGAGCGCTAGCATGCCCCTTGGCGACACCGTGGTAGAAACCACTGCTCTGGACGCCAATCTTGTCGAGGCACCGGCTCCCGACCACCCAAGGACTTCTTGATGCGAATTCGAAGACACGCATACGCCGCTGTTTTGGCGCTCATGGCCTGCGCCGCCCATGCGGGGCCCTGGGAAGACGGATATGCCGACTACCAGCGCAAGGACTACGCCGCTGCCGTTGCAAAGTGGCGCAGCGTGGCGGAATCGGGCAACCGAGAAGCGCAGTCTTTGCTGGGCATCATGTACGCCTTTGGCCAAGGTGTGCCACAGGACTACCCGCAAGCCATCACCTGGCTGCACTTGGCTGCAGCGCAAGGCGAGACCAAAGCACAGTTCAAGCTGGGCAGCATGTACGCCAACGGTCAAGGCTTTGCCCGCAACCACCAGCGCGCAGCAATGTGGTTTACGATTGCCGCCGAGGGCGGCCACCCTAAGGCGCGTGCCGAAATGGCCAAATCAGCCCAGGAAATCAGCGCAAGCGAATTGGCCACTGCCAAACGCCTGGCAAAAACCTGCATCAAACGCGCGTTCCAAGGCTGCGAATAGGCAGAGTCTGAGCTACTGGCTGCAGCAGGTTAGCGCACTCAGACGCCCCCAGACTGCGTAGGCGCTTGTTGACCTTCTTTGAACTTGACGGTAATGCTAATGCGCCGGTTGCGCGGGTCTTTTGGGTCGTTGGTGTTGTAAGGCACCGTGTCTGCAACCCCTTCAATCTGGACAAAGCGATCGGACTTGATGCCGTTTTTTTCCAGCGCGGCGCGCGTTGCCTCGGCGCGGTCAGCGGACAGCGACCAGTTGTTCTTGCCGTCTTTGTTTGCAAAACCTACGCTGTCCGTATGCCCGCGCACGCTGATTTTGTTGGGCATAGCCTCAAGTGACTTCGCAATTTCGCCCAGCAGCGCTTGCGCCTTGGGCTGCAGCTTGGTCGTTCCTAAAGGAAACATGGAGAAATCGGCTTTGTCAATGACCTCGATGCGCAAGCCCTCTTTGTCTCGCACCAGCTGCACCTGATTTTTCAATGGTTCGAGGGCGGGATTGGAAGCAAGCTGCTCTTTAAGTTGATTTTCCAGCTGGTCAAAGTTGGCCTTGTCCGACGTTTGTTCGCCGCCCTGGCCTTGGGCCTGGTTTTGCGTCTTGGCATCGTTGTCACGCGCATTTTCGGTGTTGGGCGAGGGGTCGTTTTCGGTGGGGCCCCCTTCAGAGCGTGGAGTCAGGCGCTCCATCGCAGCAGTTTGCTTGGCGGTGTAAGGAAAGCCGTCGGGGTCAATGATGGACCGCCCGCCCAAAATGCCGTTGGAGCCCGCCAGCGCTCCCATGGTGACTTGGCTGTGCGACGTCGGCTTGAAATAGTCCGCTACGCTTTTGCGCTGTGAGTCGTTGCTGGCACCCAAAATCCACATTAACAAAAAGAAGGCCATCATGGCCGTCATCA
>JARXAU010000195.1 GCA_029865675.1 Rhodoferax sp. | reverse complement strand
TTGCCTGCCCATCAAAAACTTGGTCGGGTTGTAATGAAGTAGGTTCTGCCCCGCCAAAACAAAAGCCCGAGTCATTTAACTGACTGGGCTTTTTTTGTGTCCTGTGCCACACGCCGCTGCGATAGCCGGGCGTGTGTCCAGTACTGACTGTGAAGCGTTCCCTATGCCTGATAGCGGCTAACCCCCCAACCCTCAACAGCAATGGACCGCACGCTATTGGCATCAAGCGGTGGAGCGGGCGATTCATGCTCCTATTGTGGTGCGTAAAGGCATTGGCGAGGCCGCCGTTCATGCCATTGGGTCCGGCCAACAGCCCGCGTTTACCCTGGCGGACGAGCAAGCGGTGTATGACTTCTCGGTTCAATCTCTGGTGGATAAACAAGTCAGCGCCGCCACCTGGTTGGTCATGCCCCTGCCTGCGTTTTAGTACATATAGGCCCTGGACCACGGAGTGGGGTTCAGCGCCGCGCCGCTACCGGCCTTGCAGGCCAGCACCTGGTAAATCGAGATCCAGTTTTGCGCAAATGCGTGGGCGCAACCCGCTAGGTAAATGCGCCAGACCCTGAAGGTAGTCTCATCGACCAGGCGGCGCGCGGCGTCGGCGTGTAGCTCGTAGTTGGCCGACCACATTTCCAGCGTGCGTGCATAGTGGCGGCGCAGGCACTCAACGTCCAGCGACTCCAGCCCGGCAGCTTGCATGTCGTGCAGGGCCAGGCTGATATGGGGCAGCTCGCCATTGGGGAACACATATTTTTCAATGAACTGTGCAGCCCCAAGCGGCGCCGTGCCGCTGCCGGGGTCGGTGGAGGTAATGCCATGGTTGAGCGCCAGTCCGCCGTCTTTGAGTAGCGCATGAATGGCCCCAAAGTACTCGGACAGGTGCTTAAGCCCCACATGCTCGAACATGCCGATCGATGTGATCTTGTCAAACTGCCCGTCGCCCGGATTCAGATCTCGGTAGTCTTGTAGGCGGATGTCTACGCGGTCGGCCAACCCGGCCTGCGCCACCCGCGCGCGGGCCAGCTCAAATTGGTTTTTGGACAAAGTAACACCCACCACCCGGGCGCCAAATTGCTGTGCGGCGCGCATGGCCAGTGCCCCCCAGCCGCAACCAATGTCCAGCAGCCGCTCGCCCGGCTGGAGCATGATTTTGGTCAGCACATGGTCCAGTTTGGCCTGCTGCGCGGTCTGCAGCGATTCGCTGGCGCGCGGAAAGTAGGCGCAGGAATAGACCATGGCGGGGTCCAGCCACAGCGCATAAAACTCGTTGGACACGTCGTAATGGTGGGCAATGGCGCGGGCGTCTTTTTTGCGGTCATGGTGCAAGGCGGTAAACAGACGCCCAAAGCGGTTTTTGGCCACCGCGCCGCCATGGGCTAGCTGTGCGGCCACGCCGATGATGTCTTGCGCCAGGCCTTGCACGTCGAAATGCCCGTTGACATAGCCCTCGGCCAAATTGTCTAGGCTGGGCGGCAAGAAGTAGCGCATCGCGCTAGGGGCGTTCAGTGCCACCGTCACGCGGGGGTCTGGGCCAAAATCATGCTCAACGTCATTCCACAGGCGCAGGCGCAGAGGGGTGTCCGCTGCGGGCTGCAAGCCAGCTAAAAATCGGCTGAGCATTGGGCTACTTGAGGACAAAGGTGCCGTTGTGGAATGCATTTGAACCCCCTTTAATAAGACCGGTCGAGCCTAGACTGTGGTTCAAACATTATGAAAATGGCCATCGCCGAGGCGGTTGACATGGGTCAGTTTTTTGCCGATTGGGGTTGCCCAAACCCTGCTCGGTAAAATCCTCGCCGGTCAACAGAATCTAAAAGTCGATTCAAAGTCTGACGCCGAGGTGAAAGAGTTGATTAATGTCTTAAACAAAGGATTCGTTTCATGAAGTTTTATCAGGAAGTACGATCTAGGCTGGGTGGAAGGGCGTTGGGTTTTGATTATATTTTTAACTATTTAAACACCATAAATAACCCTCTAATATCCTGTGCTGAATTCTTATCAAATGCTTTGGAAAAACCGATAACAATCCACTGGATAGTTCAGACGGCCCTCAACGCAAGCCTATTTAGGTTCAGCGTTGGGACAAAACCTAGAGCACACGTCCTAAATCCCCGCAAGTTGGGGGTATGGAGGTTTTAAAGGAAGTAAGCTTTCTCATTTCTCATTTCTCATTTTTCATTTTTCATTTCTCATTTCATCTTTCATGTCCACCACAGCAAGTAGTCCGGCGGGCGTGCCCCGCGTTTACCTGGCGGTTCCTACCCACAGCAACACGATCACGGTCGAGGCGGCGATCACGACTCTGGAATTCACCCAGTTGGCGATGCAACGCGGCGCAGTGGTGCAAACCGTTTTTTACAGCGCTTCCATCATCAGCCACCTGCGCAACATGATCGTGGCGGACTTTTTGGCCGGTGACTTCAGCCACCTTTTCATGCTGGACGCCGACCAGGGCCTGCCCGCACCGCTGATATTCAAGATGCTCGACAGCGGCTACCCGGTGGTGGGGGTCTTGTATCCCCGGCGCAACTTTGGGTGGCAGCAGGTGGATCTGCAAAAGGCCCAGCGTGGTGTTCCCGACGTGCTGCACCAGGGCTTGCGCTTTGTGGGCGAACCGCTGCTCGATGCCACAGGACAACTCACCGTAGCTAACGGTCTGGCGCGGGCCCGCAGCGTCGGTACGGGCGCCCTACTGATCAGGCGCGCGGCGCTGGAGCGCATGTGCACCCAGTACCCCGAGTTGCGGGGCCAGGGTTTTCCAGACGAAGACGAAAACCTGCCGCGCGCGCCCCACAACTGGGGCTTTTTTAATCCGCTGGTGCAAGCCACCGACGGGCGCAATGCGGGTGAAGACATCGGCTTTTGCCAGCGCTGGTTGGACTGTGGGGGCGAAATTTGGGCCGATTTCGTCACCGGCACCACCCATGTGGGGCGTTTTCCCTTTTCCGGCAGCTATTGGGAACATTTGCAGGCGCTCGGCCGTACGGCCGCCGGTCGCGAAGCCTAGCACCGCATCCGGCGATAAACCGCACCACGGCGCTGGCAGGTGCCTTACCTACAATGGCCGAGATGTTTATCCACCTGCGCCTGCACACCGAATTTTCCGTCGTAGACGGCACCAACCGCGTGGACGAGGTGGTGCAAGCCGCCGCCGCCGACACCCAGGGCGCGCTGGCCATTACCGACCTGAACAACCTGTTTGCCACCGTCAAGTTTTACCGCGCCTGCCGCGCCAAGGGCGTCAAGCCGCTGATCGGGGCGGAAATCATCCTGGAGGGCATGGGCGCCGACCCGTTGGCCACCGCGCGCATGGTGCTGCTGGTGCAAAACCAGCGCGGCTACCTTCATTTGTCCGAACTGCTGGCGCGCTCGTACACCCAAAACACCGGCAAACCCCAGGTGGCGGCCAAGCTGGCCTGGTTGCAAGAGCTCAATGAGGGCCTGATTTGCCTGAGCGGCGCGCAGGCCGGGCCGGTGGGCCAGGCGCTGGTGCAGGGCGACACCGCGCGGGCGCACGACCTGGCGCTGCAACTGGCAGGCATCTTCACCCACCGCTTTTATCTAGAAGTGCAGCGCGCCGGGCGCACCGACGACGAGTCGCACGTGGTGGCCTGCGCCCAACTGGCCGCGCGCATGCACCTGCCGGTGGTGGCCACGCACCCAGTGCAGTTTTTGGCGCCTGACGACTTTGAGGCGCACGAGGCGCGGGTGTGTATCTCGGACGGCGATTTGCTCAGCAACCCCAAGCGCGTGCGCCGCTTCACCCGCGAGCAGTATTTCAAGTCTGCGGCGCAAATGCAGGCCTTGTTTGCCGACTTGCCCTCGGCCATTGCCAACACCGAAGAAATTGCCAAGCGCTGCAACCTGACCCTGGTGCTGGGCAAGCCGCAGTTGCCCGAGTTTCCGACCCCGCTGGTGGACGGCGTGCGCATGACGCCCGAGGACTACTTTCGCTGCGCCTCGCACCAAGGCCTGACCGAGCGCATGCTCCATCTCTATCCCGCAGAGGCTGAGCGCACCGCGCAGCTGCCGCGCTACCTAGAGCGCCTAGAGTTTGAGCTGGCCACCATCATCAAAATGGGCTTTCCGGGCTATTTTTTGATCGTGGGCGACTTCATCAACTGGGCCAAAAACAATGGCTGCCCGGTGGGGCCGGGGCGCGGATCGGGCGCGGGCAGTCTGGTGGCCTATGCGCTCAAGATTACCGACCTGGACCCTTTGCAATACAACCTGCTGTTCGAGCGCTTTTTGAACCCCGAGCGCGTGTCCATGCCCGACTTTGACATCGATTTTTGCCAGACCAACCGCAATCTGGTGATCGACTACGTCAAAGACAAATACGGCAAAGACGCGGTCAGCCAAATCGTCACCTTCGGCACCATGGCCGCGCGCGCCGCCATCCGCGACGTGGGCCGGGTGCTGGATTTTCCGTATGGCTTTTGCGACGGCATCAGCAAGCTCATCCCCAACAAACCGGGCACCTCGGTCACCCTGCAACTGCCCCCGCCCGACCGCAAAAAAGACGACAAAACCATTTACGCCAGCGAGGCCGAGCCGATTCTGGCCGAGCGCGAAGCACGCGAAGAAGACGTCAAAACCCTGCTCGAACTCGCCCGCAAATTGGAGGGCATGACCCGCAACGTCGGCATGCACGCCGGTGGCGTGCTGATCGCGCCCGGCAAGCTCACCGACTTTTGCCCGCTCTACCAGCAGCCGGGCAGCGAATCCGCCGTCAGCCAGTTTGACAAAGACGACGTGGAATCCATTGGCCTGGTCAAGTTCGACTTTTTGGGCCTGGCCACGCTCACGATTTTGGAGATTGCGCGGGACTTCATCGTGGCCCGCCACCCCGGCCAGCAAGACTTTGCGTTTGAAAACTTGCCGCTGGACGACGCGCAGGTCTACCGCTTGTTCTCCGAGGGCAAAACCGAGGCCGTGTTCCAGTTTGAAAGCCGGGGCATGCAAGGCATGTTGCGCGACGCCAAGCCCACGCGCTTAGAAGACCTGATTGCGCTCAACGCGCTGTACCGCCCCGGCCCCATGGACCTGATTCCCAGCTTTGTGGCGCGCAAGCACGGGCGCGAAGAGATTGAATACCCCCACCCCTTGGTGGCCGACATGCTGTCCGAGACCTACGGCATCATGGTCTACCAAGAGCAGGTGATGCAGACGGCGCAGATTTTGGGCGGCTACTCATTGGGCGGCGCCGACATGCTGCGCCGCGCCATGGGCAAGAAAAAGGCCGAAGAAATGGCCGAGCACCGCGCCATTTTCCGCGCCGGTGCAGCCAAAAACAACATCACCGAGGCCAAGGCCGACGAGGTGTTTGACCTGATGGAAAAGTTTGCGGGCTACGGCTTTAACAAGTCGCACGCCGCCGCCTATTCGCTCTTGGCTTACCACACAGCCTGGATCAAGGTGCATTACACGGCCGAGTTTTTTTGCGCCAACATGACGGTGGAAATGGACGACACCGACAAGCTCAAGGTCTTGTTTGAAGACGCCACCAAGTTCAACATCGACTTTGAGCCGCCCAACATCAACCGCGGCATGCACCGCTTTGAGCCCATCTCGGACCGGCAAATCCGCTACGGCCTGGGCGCCATCAAAGGCACGGGCCAGCAAGCCATCGAGGCCATTGTGGCCGCGCGCGAAGGCCGTGGCCCCACGGCGGAGGCTGGGCCTTTTACCAGCCTGTACGACTTTTGCCGCCGCGTGGAGCGCAGCCGCATGAACAAGCGCTGCCTGGAGGCGCTGATCAAAGCCGGCGCCTTTGACACGCTAGAACTCAACCGCGCCGCCCTGGTGGCGTCCATAGACCGCGCCTTTGACTTTGCCGCCGCAGCCAGCGCCAACGTCAACCAAGCCGGCCTGTTTGACATGGGCGGCGAGGACGACCACGGCTCCAGCACCCAAGAGCCCGACCTGGTGGCCACCATCCCCTGGGGCGTGAAAGAGCGCCTCACCCAAGAAAAAACCGCCCTGGGCTTTTACCTCTCGGGCCATTTGTTTGACGAAGTGGCGCTGGAAGTGCGCCGCTTTGCCAAGCGCCCGATCGAAGAGCTGCTAGAAACCCGCGAGCCCCAGTTGCTGGCGGGCATCGTCACCGACCTGCGCGTTATCAACGGCCAGCGCGGCAAGCTGGCGCTGTTCAAGCTAGACGACAAGAGTGCCACCATTGAGGCGCGCGCCGACGAGGCGCTGATCAACGCGCACAAAAACCTGCTCAAGGACGACACCCTGGTGATTGCCATGGGCAAGGCGCAAACCGACCGCTTCTCGGGCGGCATGCAGTTCACCATCACCCAGCTCTGGGACCTGGAACAAGCCCGCTGCCGCTTTGGCCGTTACCTGCGCGTGGCCCTGAAAGCCGACGCCACCAGCCCCGGCCCCGACGTGGCCCAGCTGCTGCGCGAGTTTCCGGTCCAGCGCGAGATGACCGAACAAGGCGAACTGGTGCGCGGCCTGCTGGTGCGCTTTGCGCTGGAGCGCTTGCCCGGTGCGCCCGGCGCACCAGACTCCACCGCAGGCGCCACGGCAGACGCCGCCCAGAGCGAAGAGGGCGCCTACGCCGAACTGCAACTCAGCGACGCCGCCCGCTTCTACCCCAGCGACGCCGCCCTGGCCCGCTGGCGCTCGCAGGCGGACGCGGGGCGGGCGGTGATTGCGTACGACTGAACTGAGTTCCCCCAGATGCGGCGCGCACGCTGACAGTGCTCGCCCTGCGCCTACCCGAAATGTGGAGAGATGGAAAAATCTTTAAAGAAAAGGCGCCATAGCCAACACCAAGCACACAGCTTGTGGTCGCATGAAAGTGGCGACGCCACGGCTATCGGCGCGGGGCGGGCATTGAAACCGCGCCCTGGCGGCAGCGGCCAAACTCAAGCGGCGCCGGTCCGCCAATTTTGAATCTGGAGGCCCGGCACCCGCTCAAACTCCCGCACGTTGTCGGTCACCATGATGTGGCCTTGGGCCAAGGCCGTACCGGCGATCATGGAGTCTCGCTCTCCAATGGTTTGGCCCTTGTTTGATAGCCAGCCGTGCAGACTTCCGCCAATGGCCGCAATCTTCGCGGTAAGCGGCTCTACCGCAAAAAGCCCAATCGCCTCCATCAAAGCGCGGCTCGCCTTGGTCGAGACCTTGGCCTTTTCAGCCATCCTGCTAACTTCCCAGACCGTTACCGCACTGATGTGCAAGCTCGCTATGGGCAATGTGAACAGGTGTTTCTCAATAAGCGCGTGACCACTTGCCTTGTTCACCCAATGTGTTATGACATTGGTGTCCAACAGGTAGCTCGTCATGCCAGCTTGGCACCCTCTTTTTCCCAAATTTTGCGAAAGCGGGCGACGGTTTTTGCGGCTTCGGTGCCCCAGTTTGGGGTAGCAATCACAGGCGGTGGCGCCTTGCTTGCAGGTTTTTTGGCAGGTGCGTTTTGGTGTGTTGCCGTGTTCGTGGTGTCAGACTTCTTCATGGGTATGCCCTCCGTTGGCGTATTTTAGGCGTGGCCTTGGTGGTAGGCGGCGCCGACTTGGAGGCGCCAGGCGCCGTGCCGCAGTGAATCCGCCGGATCAATTGCGGGGTCATATTTTGTTGGGCTAGCTCATCTGGTGAGCGTGATTGCGTATATCTTCCATTGTCTTAAAGGCAATGAAAGCGATTAATGCAAGCACCACTGGCCCATTCGGGCGGGCATCTTTTGTCGGACTATTTAGCGGCTGTCGCTGCGCTGGGATAGGGGTTTGCGGCAGAGGCTATCCCCACGAATGCCCCGGCGCAATGGGCTTATCTTGCCGGTTTATGGCACGACCTAGGCAAATACCGCCCCGGCTTTCAGCGCTACCTGCGCGCCTCTGACAACCCAGACGTGCACATCGAAGGGAAGGTGGGCGGGCGCGAGAAAACCCATTCGGCTGCGGGTGCGCTTCGGGCCATAGAGACTTTGGGCGCGCAGCACGGCGACCGTGCCAAGCTCGCTGCGCGGGTGCTGGCTTGTGTGATTGCCGGGCACGACGCCGGCTTGGACGACTGGCACCAAGGTCTAGCGCAACGGTTGGTGAGCGAAGATGCACTGGCTGAATTTGAAGAGGCCAAGGCCGCCCAGCCGCCCGACGTTGTAGTAGGCGCTCACTGCCCCACCTGCACAGATTCGTCCGGCATTAATGCCGGGCGTGGATTGCATCCAGCGTCGCCTACGCGAGTTTCCAGCCCAGCGCGAAATGACCGACCAAGGCGAACTGGTGCGCGGCCTGCTGGTGCGCTTTGCGCTGGAGCGCCTGCCCGGCGCACCAGGCGCACCCAAAGCCGCAGCAGACACAGCCC
>JARXAU010000137.1 GCA_029865675.1 Rhodoferax sp. | reverse complement strand
GATCAAGGTCACGCCGTTAGAAAGCGGCCCCAGTCTGATTTGGGCGGAAATTGTTCCACAGGCAAATTGGGCCCTGGGCCGCAAAGCCACTCGCTTGCCTTGGGGTGGCGGCGACGGTTGTCCAACAGGAACCATGCAGGTGGTGAGGGTTGCTTGGGATGGTGGCGTCAAAAAACTTGACGGTACTGACGCTGATCAAGACATCGGTCTCTTGTACAAGGTTCAAGTGACCACGTCAGATGGAAAGACACGCGAGGTCATTCCAATGGCTTTGGCCGATCTTGGCGACGGGGATAACAACCATGCATTGTGTCTTGACATTTCCGATCCAGCAATCTCAGTTCGATTTCCTGCCGGGCATTTAACAGACCCACGTAACGATGTGAATACCGACACGATGGTGCTTGTCACACGGACATATGAGAACAGATGAAATCACCGTCGCCATCACCATAGCAGCCACCAACTTAACGTGAATGGAAAAAATATGAACATTTTTGACAAGGCCATGGAGCCACAGGAATTTCGCAAGTACGCACGCCAATGGCTTGCTGATAATGCGCCCCCACCGCCACCAGAACGTTTGCCTATCACACCCATCGAAGTGATGACGGTCAAACAACGGGACTACCTGCAAGCTTGGCAGCGTCAATGTTATGAGGCCGGTTTGATTGGCACAGACTACCCGGTTGAGTACGGCGGTCACGGCCAAAGCGGCCTGCAGCGGATTGCCAACCAAGAGCTTGAGCGCGCTGGCGTGCCTTACCTTATCAACATTGTCGGCCTGAACATGGTGGCACCCACCATCATGAAGCATGGCACCGATGCGCAAAAGCGACATTTTTTACCCGGCTGCCTTTCTGGCGAGGATATCTGGTGCCAAGGCTTTTCGGAGCCAGGCGCTGGGTCTGACCTGTCCAATCAGCGCACCATGGCCGTGCGTGACGGTGATGACTGGATCGTCAACGGTCATAAAGTGTGGACCAGTCTAGGCCATTTTGCCAAATGGATGATTCTGATCACCCGTACCAGCAACGATCACCGATACGAAGGTTTAACCTATTTTCTGTGCCCAATTGCCGGCCATCCAGGCGTAACAGTGAGGCCGCTGATCAAAATCACAGGTGAGACTGGTTTCAACGAAGTATTGTTCGAGAATGCTCGCATCCCGGACGCCAACCGTCTTGATGACATTGGCAAGGGCTGGACCGTGGCAATGACAACCTTGTCGGCAGAACGCGGTGCAGCCGAGGGCGCAGGCAGCGCTGGCTCAGGGGTTGGTGATCCGGCCGTAACTATTCGTAAACTCATTGAGTTGGCCCACAACACAATGCGCGGCAGCGGAGTTGCAGCCAATGACCCGATCACGCGTGACGCCATCATGCAGCGTGCCATTTTGGCCGAAGGACTGCAACAAAGTGCCAAGCGCGCACGCGTGCCAGCACTTTGCGATGATCCAATGCGCTTGCCTTTGCAAACCAAATTAGTGATCACCGAGTTTGACCAAGACAATGCTCGCTTGGGTGTCGAAATCGCGGGTGCGCATGCCACGCTTTACAAGCGGGATCCCCGTGCGCCAGACGCTGGCCATTGGCCACTGTCGTATCTCAACTCATTTGGAAACACGATCGCGGCGGGCACCAACGAAATCCAACGCAACATCCTGGGCGAGCGCGTGCTGGGTCTGCCGAAATCAAAATAGGAGTGACCATCATGTTTGACAACAAGACAGCTGCCAAAGATTTTGGCTTTGGTGAAGACGAGGCCATGATGCGCGACGCCGTGCGCCGATACCTCAGCGAGAATCTTTCCACTTACACACTGAGTCGTCTGGTAGCCCAAGCACCAGAGCCTATTTATGACCATGGCGATAAAGCACCCTGGGACTCATCCATGTGGTCCGATATTGTCAAACTCGGTTGGACAGCTCTGGCTGTTGAAGAAAAAGCAGGTGGTACCAATATTTCCATGGCGGGCATAGCAGCTATTGTTGAGGAGGTTGGACGCGCTGCTTTACCCTCCCCACTGATTCCAACCGTTTCAGCCAGCCTATTGTTACGGCGCGTCGGTGGTCAACCCGCTGAGCAACTCATGTCGGAAATCGCTGGTGAAGGTCTTGCAGTCAGTCTTGCCATCACCAATGCCTCAGGAAGCTGGGAACCTTCTGACACTCCATTAGTGGCCCGGCAGGTTGGGCCAGACCTGGTTCTTTCCGGAAGTGCACACTTTGTACAGGACGCATTCAAAGTCGGAATGCTCCTGGCCAGTGCTCGACTCGGGGATGATCTCGTTCTGTGCGCCGTGGGTATTGATGCAAGAGGATTGTCCTTGGAACAGGACCACATCCACGACTTGACCCGTGATCAGGCAACGGTCCACTTCGACGATGTGCGCGTAGGGGAAAGTGCCATTCTTTCGCGCAACGCAGCTGAGGCAATAGCGGCAACTTGGCCTGCTTTGTTGACTTTAGTCGCTGCAGACCTCTGCGGTGCTGCTGAATGGTTATTGCAAACCACTGTCTCATATGCCAAAGAGCGGGTTCAGTTCGATCGACCCATCGGATTCTTTCAAGCAGTCAAACACCCACTTGTGGATGCCATGGTCGGTATTGACTCTGCCCGCTCGCTGCTCTATCACGCTGCGGCAGAAATCGACGCGGAAACGCCTGAAGCGTATATCGCTGCGCGTATGGCCAAAAGTGCAGCTTCTGATGCGGCGGCATTCATATCCAACAAAGCCATTCAACTCCACGGCGGCATTGGCTTCACATGGGAACATGCCCTGCACATCTATCTCAAGCGCAACATGCACAACCAAGCGCTTTATGGTGACGGTGTTTACCAACGCAGAAAGCTGGCGAACACGCTGATTGGTCCCATTGCTTGAACAGGGGTACACAAAATGAATACACGATTGACTGAGCTGCTGGGCATAGAAGTGCCCATCATTTGTGGCGGCATGATGCGTGTGGGCACGGCTGAGCTGGCTGCGGCAGTATCCAATGCTGGTGCCCTTGGCATCCTGACCGCATTAAGCCAGCCAACGCCCGAGCGGCTCAAAGCCGAGATCCAAAAATGCCAAGCACTGACGGATAAACCCTTTGGCGTCAACATCACGGTGGGGGTCGTCACAACACCGCTCGACTACAGCGCCTTGATTGATGTCATTGTCAAAAGTGGAGTAAGAATTGTTGAGACAGCAGGTCGCAGCCCTGAGCCATTCATGCCCTACTTCAAAGCTGCCGGCATCAAAGTCATTCACAAAGCAGTGACTGTGCGTCACGCGATGGCCGCCGAGCGGATTGGCGTAGACGTGATCAGCATCGACGGATTCGAGTGTGCAGGCCATCCCGGCGAACAGGATGTAGGCGGCCTGGTCCTTTTTCCGGCAACTGCGCAGTCTCTGCGCATCCCAGTTGTTGCCTCAGGGGGTATTGCCGATGGTCGTGGCTTGGCTGCCGCACTGGCCTTGGGGTGTGAAGGGGTAAACATGGGAACACGGTTTCTGGCTACGCAAGAAGCACCCATCCATGCTGGCATCAAGCAAAAGATTGTCGAAATGGATGAAAACCAGACCCAACTGATTTTCCGAAAATTCCGTAACACTGCTCGTGTCTACAAGAATTCAGTGGCGGAGAAAGTGGCAGAAATTGAAGCCGCAGGAGGTGATTTCAAAGACGTGCACACCTATGTTTCTGGAGAAAAGCAAGAAGAGGCCTGGAGCACCGGCAACATCGAAGCGGGGATGGTGACGGCGGGCATGTCAGGTGCTCTGGTCAAAGATGTGCCCTCTTGCCAAGAACTCATTGACAGGATCGTATCGGATGCACGATCCATCATCAAAGGCCGCCTCGCTGCAATCGCAGCTTAGTCAATATTCAACAAGGAACGACAACAATGATTGATCTTTATACCGCCCCCACCCCCAACGGTTGGAAAGCTTCCGTCACATTGGAGGAGCTGCGTCTTCCCTACGAAACCCATTTTGTAAATATTGCGAAAGGCGAACAAAAAGTCCCAGATTTTCTAAAGATCAATCCCAACGGCCGGATTCCAGCCATCGTTGATCGGGATGCAGATAATTTTGCAGTCTTTGAATCAGGCGCCATCATGGTTTATTTGGCCGAGATGACGGGCCAACTCATGCCGACAGATGCCAAAGGTCGCTCTCGTGTCATGCAGTGGCTGATGTTTCAGATGGGTGGTATTGGCCCAATGATGGGTCAAGCCAATGTTTTTTTCCGCTATATGCCCGAGAAGATTCAGCCTGCAATTGATCGCTACCAAAACGAATGCCGCCGTCTATTCGAGGTACTCGATGGGCAATTGGCAGACAACGAGTGGTTGGCAGGTGATTTTTCAATTGCAGACATCGCCAATTGGTGCTGGGTGCGCACACATCGCTGGTCAGGCATCAATGCCGAAGGCCTACCCCATTTGACTCGCTGGAGGGATGCGATCAAAGACCGCACTGCCTGCAGACGAGGCATTGAAGTGCCTTTTGTTTTACCTGGTACAGAGGATAAAAAGGCTGCAGAAGAGTTCGCCAAAGAGGCTCGCAACATCATTCAGCGTTGAACCGACTACGTACGGAAAAGCCATGAGCTCCAATCCTAAAAAATTCAAACTGCTAGGGCTGGAGGCTTCGCCTTACACCATGAAGGTCAAGTCCTTTCTGGTCTACAAAGGACTCCCTTTTGATTGGGTGACACGAAGCATCAAAAATGAGCCCCTTTTTCAGCAGCATGCCAAGGTACAACTCATCCCTTTGCTATTCTTTCCGAACGGCGAGACCATGCAGGATTCGACCCTCATCACTGAACGAATTGAAAGGGAAACGGGCGGAGACTCTATTCATCCACTAGACAAAACGCTATGGTTTTTGTCTTGTCTTTTTGAAGAATTTGGTGACGAATGGTGCAACAAACTGATGTTTTTTCAGCGTTGGTTTTACAAGGCAGATGCCAGAGCCACCGGTTCTCGGCTTGCTTATGACCGTTTGGATGGTAGTTGGTATCGCCCTATCGTCCAGCCCGTCTTAGCACACCTGCTCGTGCAACGTATGGTGCCTCGGCTGGTGTATTCAGGCGGCAATGCCACGAACATTCCACAGCTGAAACAATCCTTTCAAAACCTCGTCGCGATGTTGGATTTGCATTTTCAGTCCCGGTCATTTCTTTTAGGTGGACGGCCTTGTTTTGGAGATTTCGGGCTTTGGTGTAATCTCTACGAAGCATGGACAGACCCTACCGCTAAGGCCTATATCGAAAAACATTCGCCACATTTGTTGCGCTACATTCAGCGTATGTTGGCCCCGAAAAATGAGGGACCTTTCGAGACGCTGGAAACGTTGTTACCCACACTTGAACCGGTACTGAAAAATGAAGTTGCAGCACGTTTCTTGCCTTGGATGGAGGCCAATCAGCAAGCATTTGAAGCAGGTCAAAAAGAAACTCAATTAACCATGAATGGTCAGCTGTTTCAGCAAAAGACATTTAAGTATCAAGTCAACACTTTGAACGAATTACGTCGAAAATTTTTGACCGTGGCAGACACGACTGAATTGGTTGGTCTTTTGGACAAAACGGGGTGCATGCGTTTTTTCGAGGCACCCAAATAAGTGTAGTTGGACATCTCTATTATCAAATGTCCAGCGATAGTGTTAGCTCATGTACTGTTGAATTTCTAGTTAAAAGATTGGTCTGCTTGTTTACATGAGCAAACTCTAACGACTCGACTTCATTTTTCGTCACCGGTATGGTTCGCTGTGTTTGGCATTAAGATGCCAAAATTAAAATCAACTTTGCACACCATGATTTCCGGTTTCAACAACTATACAGCTGGCGTACTGGATGCCCTCTCAGAGGATGCGAAACAAGCACTCATCGCAGCTGGCAGGAGGGTACGTTACGCCAGCGGTCAGCTGATACAAACGCGTGGGAAAAGGGCTGCGGAGTTGGTCATCATTTTGAGTGGTCATGTTCGTATGATCACTCTTTGCGAGGATGGCTCTGAATTGCTATCTTCCATTTTGGGTCCTGGCCAACAATTCAATGAAGTCACCCTATTTGCTAAGGCCGCCATAACCCACGATGCTTTGGCTGTTGGTGACATCGAATTGCTTTTTTTGAGCGAAACGGTTTATAGCCAATTTTCAAAAAATTACCCGGAAATTGTCCAAGCTCTGTTGATCAGCAATGTTCAACGAGTCCATCAACTGATCGAATTGCTCAATGATGTGAGGGCACTGCCAAAAATCGTTGTTTTAGCAAGGATTCTTTACAAAAATGCTTGGCAATTGCGTGGGGAAAGCCAATCAAATACGGTTGAAATTGATATCGCACAAGAGGATATCGCCATGTTTCTGGGGGTTACCAGGCCTTATCTGAACAAGATATTCACGCAATTGAGCGACTTGGGACTCATTCACTTAACCTATCGAAAAGTACGAATATCCAACTTGAGTGCGTTGGGAAATTGGATCAAGCAGCACCTGACTTACTTTCCAGTTGATGAGTCCAAATTCAAATAGTGAATCGCCTCGGATTTTAAGGAGTCCCCACACTTTGAGAAGATGGAGCCCTAAGCAAGCATTCACACTGCCCTGCCCCATCTTGCAAATTTTCAGGCACAAGCCAAAGACCATGTTGGGTTGAGCTTCGCGGCTGATTCACTGACCGACCGCCACCGAACTTGCTGTGCATCTTGTAGTGACATGTGGTCTAGATGACCATACCTGCGAAGCAACATGGTCTGATCCCGATGACCCAGGATTTGCGAAGCCACGCCAACACCCACACCATTCCTCAACAGCGATGCAGCTACCCAATGTCGTATGTCATGCACTCTCAGATCTGGACGCCGCAACATGCCGATCAAGCTGCTCCACTTCTTTCTATAGCAAATGGGCGTAATGCCATTGCGACCAGCGAAAATCAATCGATCCGCAGAACCGACAGCCAATGCAGGTTTCAAACGCTTGGCCAAGGCCATGGTTTCGGGCGTAAAGAAGAGGGTTCGCGAATCACCGTTTTTCGTCCTGGGCACGATGAGTTTTCCGCCTGGGATATCCAGGTCTTGCCATGATCTTTGCAGCAACTCACTCTTACGTGCACCTGAGTCCAACAGCATCCAGACGAACAAGGTGAACAAACGGTCCTTGCCCATTTTTGCTGCCAGTCGCAAAGACAAAATATCCTGCTCGGACGATGCAACGTAACGAATTTTTTCCTTGAATCGCTTGATGGAAAGAGTGGGTGAAAAGAATCCGCTGGGTGCCATCCGGCGGTTCACTATGGCCCAACGAAAGACCTGCCCCAAGGCACCAATGTCACGGTTGACCGTGGAAGTTGCATAGCCCGCTTCGACCAAAGCATCCGCTGCTTTTTGCAGTCGTTCACTGGAAATGGACCATGCCGATTCATGTCCGAAACCATGGACTGGATCGCACCATTTTCTGAGTCGTAGCTCAAGTTCAAGACGAGGTTTTGCAAGCGAATGAGCTTGGACCAGTTCAGCCAACGTGACGTCAACTGGAACAGGAAATGAAGCTGCGTCTGCTGCAGCTTTTAGATCGACGGGGTGTTTGAATTTGCGCATAGAGTTTCCTAGAACACTGCCTTAGAAAACCTAAGACAAGTGTGAAGAAAACCCTAAATGGCGTTGATTTGGAAGAGGAAAATCCAAAATTGGTGGGCAGTACAAGTTTCGAACTTGTGACCCCTGCAGTGTGAATGCAGTGCTCTACCCCTGAGCTAACCGCCCTGAATAAGATTCAGAAAACCACCGAGTATACCGTCGTTTGCAGGCCAAGCTCAGGCGCTGCGGTGCCAGGTTGTCTTGGCACCGCAGGATTTGTCCAGTTCAGCCAGAACCACGGCATGCGCTGCCAGTTCCTGTTCATTGGCGGAGATTACCGGTAGCGCAAGGCGCAACAAATCCACATGCTCCACAGCCCTGCCAGGCGCGTCTTGGGTGGCAGACTCCATGAGCAAGGCGTCTTGCCCGCGCGTCATGTTGATGTACACGTCGGCCAGCAGCTCGGCGTCTAGCAGCGCGCCGTGCAGCGTTCGGCCTGAGTTATCCACCTCCAGACGCGCGCACAGGGCGTCCAGACTGTTGCGCTTGCCAGGGAACATTTCCTTGGCCATGGCCAGGGTGTCGCGCACGCCGCTGACAAAGTCTTTCAGCGGCGGGCGGCCCAGCAAGGACAACTCTTTATTCAGAAAGCCCAGATCGAACGGCGCGTTGTGGATGATCAGCTCGGCATCGCTGACAAATTCCAGCAACTCGTCCGTCACTGCGGCGAACAGCGGCTTGTCGCTCAAAAACTCGGTGGTGATGCCGTGCACGCGCAGCGCATCCTCGTGGCTGTCGCGCTGGGGGTTGACGTACAAGTGCAGCGTACGCCCGGTCAGCTTGCGGTTCACCAACTCGACGCAGCCAATTTCAATCACCCGGTCGCCCTGGTCCGGGTACAGGCCGGTGGTTTCGGTGTCTAAAAATATTTGGCGCATGTGAGCCACTAGCCTAATGGTTTTCTTTGGCGTGGTTGATCGAATACTTAGGGATTTCCACCGTCACGTCTTGCTGCGCCAATATGGCTTGGCAGCTTAGGCGCGAGTTGGGCTCTAGGCCCCAGGCGCGGTCGAGCAAGTCTTCTTCCTCGTCCTCGGCAGGGTTGAGCGAGGCCAAACCGGCGCGCACGATGACGTGGCAGGTGGTGCAGGCGCAGCTCATGTCGCAGGCGTGTTCGATGGCAATGTGGTTTTCCAGCAGCGCTTCGCAGATGGAGGTGCCGGCGCTGGCGCGAATTTCTGCGCCCTGGGGGCAGTATTCGGGGTGGGGCAGTATTTTGATGATCGGCATGGTGCGTGCAGCTTTTAAAGGCCTAAAGGGTGGCAATGTTTTTGCCCGACAGCGCGTGGGCAATGCCCCGGTTCATGCGCTGGGCGGCAAAGGCTTCGGTGGCTTCGGCCAGGGCTTTGGTCTGGGCTTCTATGGCGGCAGAGTCGTCCAGTGGGGCCGCTGCGCGCAGGGCGTCCATGGCGGCGTCAATGGTTTGGCGCTCTTCGGGTTGCAGCAAGTCGCCATCGGCGTCCAGGGCGCTTTGCGTGGCCAGCAGCATGCGCTGGGCGTCCACGCGGGCCTCGACCACCGAGCGCGCGCGCATGTCGGCTTCGGCAGTGGAAAAGCTGTCTTTGAGCATTTGCGCAATCTGGTCGTCGCTCAGGCCGTAGGAGGGTTTGACTTCGATTTTTGCTTCCACGCCGCTGACCTGCTCGCGCGCAGCCACGCTGAGCAAGCCGTCAGCGTCCACGGTAAATGTCACACGAATGCGCGCCGCCCCCGCCACCATGGGCGGAATGCCACGCAGCTCAAAGCGCGCCAGGCTGCGGCAGTCGGCCACCAGGTCGCGCTCGCCTTGCACCACGTGCAGCGCCAGCGCGGTTTGGCCGTCTTGGTAAGTGGTGAAGTCTTGCGCCATGGCGGTAGGAATAGTCTGGTTGCGCGGCACGATGCGCTCCACCAGGCCGCCCATGGTCTCGATGCCCAGCGACAAGGGAATCACATCAAGCAGCAACAAATCGTTGGCAGTCGCGTTGCCTGCGAGTTGGTTGGCCTGTATGGCCGCGCCCAGCGCCACCACCTCGTCGGGGTTGAGGTTGGTCAAGGGGGTTTGGCCAAAAAATTCGCCCACCACGGTGCGGATGTGGGGCATGCGGGTAGAGCCGCCCACCATCACCACGCCCTGGATGTCTTCTTTGCCCAGACCGCTGTCGCGCAGCACACGGCGCACCGCCTGGACAGTGCGTGCGCTTAGGGGCGCAGCGATCGTTTCAAACTCGCTGCGGTTGACTGAGAGGTCGATGCGGCCTGCTGACAAATCAAGCTCCACCGGCGCGATTTCGCTCTCGGACAAAGCCTCTTTGCAGGTCCGGGCAGCAGCCAACAGCATTGCCTGATCTTCCGGGCTGCACACTTGCAGCGGCGTCTGCGCCACTATCCAGTCCGCCAGCGCGCGGTCGTAATCGTCGCCGCCCAGGGCCGAATCGCCACCCGTGGCCAGCACCTCAAACACGCCCACGCTCAGGCGCAGGATGGAGATATCAAAGGTGCCGCCGCCCAGGTCGTAGACCGCGTACACGCCCTCGGACGCGTTGTCCAGCCCGTAAGCAATCGCCGCAGCCGTGGGCTCGTTGATCAGGCGCAGCACGTTCAGACCGGCGAGTTGCGCCGCATCTTTGGTTGCCTGTCGCTGGGCGTCGTCAAAGTAGGCCGGCACGGTGATGACGGCACCGTGGACGTCGTCGTTAAAGCTGTCCTCAGCCCGAAAGCGCAGGGTGGCGAGTATTTCGGCGCTCACTTCCACCGGGCTTTTTTCACCGGCAATGGTGCGAACCTTGACCATGCCCGGCGTGGCCACCAGGCTGTAGGGCAGGCGTTCGGCGTGCGCAATATCCGCCAGGCCGCGACCCATCAGGCGCTTGACCGAGGCGATGGTGTTGCCGGGGTCGCTGCTTTGCTGGGCCAATGCCTCAAAACCAATCTGGCGGCGCTGGGCGTCCAGGTAACGCACCACGCTGGGCAAAATCACCCTACCTTGGGCGTCGGGCAGGCATTCGGCCACGCCGTTGCGCACCGACGCCACCAGCGAATGCGTGGTGCCCAGGTCAATGCCCACGGCCAGACGCCGTGCGTGGGGGTTGGGCGACTGGCCGGGCTCAGAAATTTGTAATAAGGCCATGGGGAGCTAAGGTCAAAGGACTTTCAGGGAGCTGCTGCGCGCCCTCATGAAAGTGGGGCCAGCGCGTCCAGGCGCTGGTTCAGGTCGTCGGCAAATTTGTCCATAAACATCAGGCAGCGCACCGGCAGCACCGCCGCCGCAAAGTCGCGCTGCACGTCCAGCAGTTGCGTGCATTCAGCCAGCAGGTCGGTCTTCGCGGCGCTGACGGAGGCCAGCAGCGCTTCCAGCGCGGCCTCGGTGCGCGCGTCGTCCAGCGCTTCGCGCCACTCGATTTGCTGCACCAAAAAGCTCGCAGGCATGGCGGTGTTGCTGTGGGCGTTGATGGGCGCGCCGTTGAGTTCACACAGGTAGGCGGCGCGGGTCAGCGGGTCTTTCAGGCGCCGATACGCCTCGTTGATGCGCGCGGACCATTGCATGGCCACGCGCTGGGCGGCGGCCCCCTGAGCGGCAAACTTGTCGGGGTGCGCCTGGGCTTGCAGCAGCTTCCACTGCGCGTTCAGCGCGGCCTTGTCTTGGGCAAACTGCGGCGTCAGGCCAAACAGTGCAAAGTCGTCCGTTTGCAGGTTCACAAGAGAACAATCAGACCCGGAAGGACTCGCCGCAGCCGCACTTGTCGCGCTCGTTGGGGTTGTTGAAGCGAAAACCTTCGTTCAGGCCCTCGCGCACAAAGTCCAGCTCAGTGCCGTCGATGTAGGCCAGGCTTTTAGGGTCCACCAAAACCTTGACGCCGTGGCCTTCAAACACCATGTCCTCAGGGGCCAGCTCGTCCACGTATTCGAGCTGGTAGGCCAGGCCCGAACAACCCGTGGTTCTGACACCCAGACGCACGCCCACGCCCTTGCCGCGTTTGCTCAGGTAGCGGGTGACATGCCGCGCGGCGGCTTCGGTCAGGGAGACGGTCATATCAGTTCAGGTGTTTTTTCTTGTAGTCGTCCACCGCTGCTTTGATGGCGTCTTCGGCCAAGATAGAGCAGTGGATTTTGACCGGCGGCAGCGCCAGCTCTTCGGCAATTTGGCTGTTTTTCAGGGCCGCAGCCTCGTCCAGGGTTTTGCCCTTGACCCACTCGGTCACCAGCGAACTTGATGCAATCGCCGAGCCGCAGCCGTAGGTTTTAAAACGCGCGTCTTCAATCACACCCGTCAGCGGGTTGACCTTGATTTGCAGCTTCATCACGTCGCCGCAGGCCGGCGCGCCCACCATGCCGGTGCCCACGGAGTCGTCGCCTTTTTCAAAGCTGCCGACGTTGCGGGGGTTTTCGTAGTGGTCGATCACTTTTTCGGAATAAGCCATTGCGTTGTTACCTCTTTGATGCGGATAAATCGTGGAAACCTGGGCGCAGCGCGATCAGTGCGCGGCCCACTGGATGGTGGAGATGTCGATGCCTTCTTTGTACATGTCCCACAAAGGGCTCAGGTCGCGCAGCTTGGCAACATTGAGCTTGATGGTCTCCAAGGCGTAGTCGATCTCGGCCTCGGTGGTCCAGCGGCCAATCGTCATGCGCAGGCTGCTGTGGGCCAGCTCGTCACTGCGGCCCAGGGCGCGCAGCACGTAGCTGGGCTCCAGGCTGGCGGAGGTGCAAGCAGAACCGCTACTCACCGCCAAGCCCTTGATGCCCATGATCAAGGACTCGCCTTCGACGTAGTTAAAGCTCATGTTCAGGTTGTGCGGCACGCGTTTTTCCAGATTGCCATTAATGAACACCTGCTCTACGCCCGCCAGCCCCGCCAGCATGCGGTCGTGCAAGGCACGGATGCGCACGTTCTCGGTGGCCATTTCTTCCTTGGCAATGCGGTAGGCCTCGCCCATGCCCACAATTTGGTGCGTGGGCAAAGAGCCAGAACGCATGCCACGCTCGTGGCCGCCACCGTGCATTTGCGCTTCTAAGCGCACGCGAGGTTTGCGGCTCACATACAAAG
>JARXAU010000122.1 GCA_029865675.1 Rhodoferax sp. | reverse complement strand
TTTATTAACATTAATACTAAAATCCTCGCGCTCCAAACTCAAATGCGGACTATAAAACGGATCACGGTCCAAGGTGCTACCCCATTTCTTCTTCATATATTTCACTTCCTTCTGAAAGCGCACTTTCTTTTCCGGGGTGTCTTCAGTGCCACGGCTGATGGATTCGTAGTGGTATAGCTCGGCGTGGGGGGTCCACAAGTTGCGGTAGCCGGCTTGCATCACCCGCAGACAAAAATCAATATCGTTGAACGCCACGGCCAAGTTTTTTTCGTCCAGGCCACCTGCCTGCGTGTACACGTCTTTGCGTACCACCAGACAGGCGGCAGTCACGGCGCTTAAGGTTTGGGTCACTACCAAACGCGCAAAGTAGCCTGTGGCGTGGCGCCTGGCATATTTGTGGGAGTGGCCCGCCACTCCGCCAATACCGATGATTACACCGCCATGTTGCAAAGTGTCATTTTGATAATAAAGTTTGGCACCTACACAGCCCACGTCCACTCGGCTGGCATGGCCTACCATTTCCGTTAGCCAGTCGGGGCTGATAACTTCTACATCGTTATTGACCAAGCCCAATATGCTGCCGCGCGCGTGCTGGGCACCAAAGTTATTGATCGCTGAGTAATTAAAGGGGTGGTCATAACGCAGTACCTTTACACGCGCGTCTTGGCACTGTATGGCGTCAAACCAATGCAAGGTTTGTGGGTCTGTGCTGCCATTGTCGAGTATCAATATTTCAAAGTTCTGGTAAGTGGTCTTGTCAAGAATACTGCGAACCGCCACTTCCGTGACCTCTTTTCGGTCGCGAGTGGGTATGAGCAAACTCACCAAGGGGGCTGGTTGGGGAATAGGCCAGCTTATTTTGTAGGTATTGGGTACCAAGCCTGCGCCTACCTTGACGCCCTTGGGGCCGTGGCTGACAAAGTAGTCACGCAGTGCCTTGATGCCCGCCTGCGTGGTGTAGCCCTTTTCGTTGGCGCCCATTGCGGTAGAGCCCTCTACCGAGCGCCAGTGGTACAGCACCTGGGGAATGTGCACGATTTGTGGGCCATTGATATGGGGCAGGCAGCGCAACAGCAAATCTTGGTCTTGGCTGCCCTCCAGACCCGCGCGGAAGCCACCGATGCGCTGCAGCAAGGCACGGCGATAAACGCCAAGATGGGAGACATAGTTTTGCGAGAAAAACAGGTCAGGGTTCCAGTCGCTCTTAAAGTGCACGTCGTAGCGTTCGCCGTTTTTGTCAAGCTTGTCTTCATCGCTGTAGAGCACTTGTGCGTCGGGCGTTTGGTTAATGGCTTGCACCACGAACAACAATGCGTGCTGCGCCAGCTCGTCATCGTGGTCTAGCAAGGCTACAAATTCGCCCATTGCAAGGCCAAGGGCCGAGTTGGAAGCATGCGCAATGTGGCCGTTTTGTTCGCGCAAACACACTTTGATGCGCGCGTCCTTGGCCTGGTATTCACGCAATATCTCGCACACATGCGGCAAGGGCGACGCGTCGTCGGCAATGCACAACTCCCAGTGGGGGTAACTCTGGCACAGAACCGAATCAATGCAGGCGCGCAGGAACACCGGGTGTGTGTTGTACGTGGGCACCAGCACGGATACCAAGGGTTGGTACTCCAGCGCCGCAATCAGCGCAGGCACTTGTTCTTTGCTCGGCAGACCGGGGGTTTCAATACTATCTATCCATTGGGCGTAGCTGCTTGGCCGTGGCACGTCCGCCATGCATTCTTGATAAAAAGCCATCAATTGGTCTGCGAAGGATTTGCCCGTGGCCAAGCACTGTTGATGCACGGCCTCTCGTACCCGGTCGGCTGTTCGGGCAACATCGGAGACTGACTCTCTGGCAATAAAGTCCAGCATTTCTTGCAGCGCTTGCGCTTCGTCTATCCGTTGGCAGGTCAGCTCCTGCAAGCGAAACGCGCCCGGCTCTTCCAGCGGATCAAAACGCAGGGTATTGACCACACCGCGAGCGTGCAAGATCCTCGTGCAAGCAGTGTTGGCCAGGTAACGAAAACTCGCAGCATCGTGCTCGGTGTGTCCGTCACCATAGTCCATGTAGAACTTGGCAATCTTCTTTGTTACCTCTGTGCCCATCACCATGCGCAGCAGAAACCAACCTTCTGCCAAGGGCTGACCACTGGCCTGCGTCACTTCAAACCAAGGATCGTTACCCGTGGCATGCCATACGTCGGCCTCTTGCGGGTCCGGCAGCAAATGGTTCACAGGCACGAGTGAGAGCGCCTGCGGCACCATTTCTTGCAACCATTGTTCAGTGCGCAAACCCGCATGCGCGAGTTTGATGTTGACCGCCAAAGACGTCTCTAAAGCCGGAAATGAAGCGATCGCCCTGCGATACAAGGCCAAAGCGTCGGCAAAGCGCCCCTCGTTCAGGGCCAGGTTGCCAGATTGGAGGGGGGTGTTCGATTGAATGGCATCCATGTTTGAATTATCGCTTACCACCATCACCTTCACCACACCACTGGTGCGGCCAGCAGGCGATCCAAATACCGATCACACCACCAGGCACTGCTGGTCTTGCGGAAATATTCTTCGCGCTTCTCTTGCCACATCGTCAATATATTTTTAGAACGCGAAAGCACGGCAACATCCTTCATACTGCGTAACTCAGTTAAATCTTCGTTCATATTCGACTCCCCAAGGGGACAAGGTATTTTTTGTACCTTCAAGTGCCTGCTGTAGGAGCGCAAAAATACGGTAAATAATCGCTCCACAATGAACGGCACGTAAGAGGACGCATGGTGCAATTTGCGCCAGTCTGCATCTTCAGAATGCATTTTGGCGCGCAAAGCGGGAGGCATATGCATGTCAGCGCGCTGTAGTGCTTGCTCCACAAACGGCAGGTAGCTCTGCCAAAAGCAGTGACTGCCGACAAAATAATTGCACATGGAAAATTCGCGGGCAGGCGTCAGCCGATTCAATTCCGCGGTGCGCAGGCCGGCTGCATCCAAAAACGCGTTGGCTACTTCCAATAAGTCCGGGTGCGCTACCTCGCCGTGCCACCAGGGCGACGCAAACAAGGCCTCGATATGCGGGAATGGATTCATATAGAAAACATCCACGCTTGGGGACTGTTGCACTATTCGCAGCAGCTCATGGCCAGTCAAGCCCGTTTTTTCTGCGAAGCGCCAAGATAGCGCTCCCCAAGCAGAAAGCGGCGTGGTTGCGCTGCTGCTATACAAGCGCTGAAACACCGCCAGCTCGTGGGTTTCTGATGGAAACTGACTGTTGTCCAAAGGCGTAAAAGCCGCATCAAGCTGCGCCTGCTGCACTGCTTGGTAATAAATTTGCCAGATGCAGATTGAAGCGCTCATAGTTTGATCATTTTATAGAATACCATTTGCACTATATTCTGTTACTTGTTTTCAGAAATCAATATCTTCTTAATGACTAGTTTTGGAGGGGTTGTCGTGTAAAAAGGTTCTTTTGATTTTTAATCTTTGTAGCAATTTTGAAACACACTCCTGATGCCCTGACACTGACAGTATCCATGCCTAGCTCCGATAGGAATAAAAAGAGGAAATTATGCTAGCACGCACCTTCTGCGATCGATCAATTTTTAAGCAAGGCAGCACATAGCCGGACTTTCAAAGCCTTCGCTAAGCCCTGGAGAATGGGCTTTTTCGTGTTTTTTTAACTGGGGAATGCTGAAACTCAGCAGGGTTAAAGCCGCGACGTTGACCGAGCAAATAGTCGCCGTCAACCTGACGGGCGATGTTTTCAATATCGCGCTGCGTCACCCCCATTTGCGCGAAATGCGTCTTCCAGGTGTCGACCACAGCGATTATTCGCACTACGTCGGCTGCGGCCTCTGCGGGCTGCAGCCCAAACGCTTCGCATTCGGACATTGCGTTACTTAATGTTGAATCTTGCCCCGTTGCACCGCACACAAACTCTTGAAACCCTTGTCCCGAATTGGTCGGCAGCACGTCGTAGGCCGGTGCCAACTTGTAGCGGCCGTTTGCAAACGCGTTAGTTACCAGCAATGAATGGTTTTTTTCGTGGTCATCTGTGTTGTCCATCAGGATGTTGAACACCATGCGCGTAAAAAGCTCACGGGCATCGTGCTGGTTTGCTTTGTCTTGCGCCACACCCACCCTGCGCAAAATGCGCGCTAATTCTGGGTAGCCCATGCGCGGTTCTTGTCCCGTCGCCGTTGCCGCACGAATTGCAGTGCCCGCCGAGATGCTGTGGATTCGCCGCCTTTGTTCGCGGTCAAAGCGGCGTATGGCCAGTGCATGCAAACCCGTCAAGTCAATCACCCGCGTCTGGGCGACCGCAATCCCGGCACTCGCCGCAAGCGTCATCGTGGCGTGCTCTACCAGCGGGGTATCGACCGGCTCGTGGTTGAAAAACTTGATCACCCACTGTTCGCCGTCAATCGTGATTAAGGCCTTAGGCTTGGTCCCGCCCAGTGGGCTCCCGCCGCCTGCAATCATTTTGGCTTCAAGATCCGTCAACGGCTCTACGGCTTGTATTTTGGCCGCCACTTCACTCAATTGCTGTGCATCCTCCAGTCTTGGCAAGGGCCCCGCTGCGCGTGGCCTGTATTCAGATGCCGCTGTCGAAACCCCCAGTGCACCAAACCTGTCATCGCCGGCGTAATACAAATATTCCATCAGCGATAGCCGCTGGGGCCTATCCACAAAACGAATCACTTTCTCGCCCCAAAGGTCTGGACGCGCGTCGTCTACAGCGCCTACCGCGCGCTGGGCATCTGCAGAAAAACGACCCGGCGGCAAAAACTCGGTGTCGACTAAAGGCAAGTCTTCGCTCAAGGCAAAACCATGGGCTAGCCAATCTTGGCCATACCGCAAGGAAACACCTTTTCCTGCAGCCATCAACTTCAAGGCCCCCACATACTGAGGCCGGTCAGGGTCGGCCAAGAACCACAGGTGCAAGTCGTCTAGCCGCATCGCAAACCTTAAGTCCTCTTCGCAGTGGTGCGGGCCTGCGCTGAAGCTTGGGCACGCGCACTCCCTAACGCTACGGCTTCGCGCACATGCAGGCCTATGGCGCCTTGGTCATGCTCGGGTGCGGCCAACTGGGCCAGTTCACCATCGCGTTGGATAAGCCACAGCGCAGTCGCCACAATCCCAATGCCCACCGATGCGTCGCCCGCCTCTAGCCGCTGCAATGTGGGCACCGACACCCCCATACGCGCTGCCCAGGTTCTTAAAGACTCCTTGCGTCGCAAGCGCGCCACGGCCAAGTCAGCGCCCAGCTGCTCAATGGCGGCGGCCGTTGCTGGCGGCAATTGCAATAGGGCCCGGGCTGTTTTAGGCATGTATATAGAATACTACAAAACGAAAATTTTTGTAAATATCTATATAAAGATAGATCGTAAATCGCCATTCTACGGTAGCCCAAATGTATCTTGGTCGCTCACCTACACCTTCTATCGCTGAGCTTTTTGGCTACGCCGACGGTGACACAAAGGCCTGCGACGGTCGCGCTTTCATCGGAATGGATGGGGTTGAACGCACAAAAAAGCACGGTCCACATGCTGCGCTACGGTTTGTCCTTCATCGCACTCATCACCTA
>JARXAU010000010.1 GCA_029865675.1 Rhodoferax sp. | reverse complement strand
GTTTAGAGTTGATTCCAATGAGCACTATTCCAAAACTTCTTCTCCGCAACCAGCAAAAGATGCCTGGGGCTCCGGCCATTAGGGAAAAGAGGCTGGGGATTTGGCACACGGTGAGTTGGGGGCAGCTCGCTGATGAAGTGCGGATTGTTGCCGCCGCCTTGCTGCTCGAAGGCGTGCAACGGGGCGATCATGTCGGACTTTTGGGCGAAAACCGACCTCGCTTGTTTTCTGCGATGGCGGCTGTTCAATGGATAGGCGGGGTGGTGGTGCCGCTTTTTACTGATACGAGTGCGCAGGACATCGCAGGCCCCATTCAAAGCGCAAACATCGGCCTTGTATTTGCAGAAAACCAAGAGCAGGTAGACAAATTGCTGGGCTTGATGCCGCAGTGCCCCGGCCTGCGCCGGGTGATATTCGATGACGAACTGGGCATGCGCCACTACCGCCAGAGCCCATTGCTGTCTTATGAAGCGTTAATGGCTAACGGGCGCGAAGGCCTCGCTAAAGTGGGAGTCCAGCTGGACGGCGAACTGGAGCGCGGCGATGGTAAAGACCCTGCGGCACTTTTCTTTACATCTGGAACAACAGGCCCTGCACTAGGCGTAACCCACACGCATGAAGCTTTGGTCGAGCGAGTGCAATTAGCCGTCAAGTCGGAGGGGCTGAGCAGCAATGACACGTCGCTCGCCTACTTGCCGCCGGCATGGCTTGCGCAACATGTATTCGCCTACGTGATCCCCATGGTCTCAGGCTCATGCGTGTGCTGCCCTGAATCTCCTGAAACGATGCTCAGCGACATGCGCGAGTTGGGTCCCACCATCTTTTTGGGGCCGCCACGCGTTCTAGAGGCACTTCGTACCCAGATTTCTATCCGGATCAATAACACTGGCGGAATCAAGCGCAACATTTACGATTTCTGCATGGCTGTTGCCAAACGTGTCGGCGGCCGTGTTTTAGCTGGCGAACCGATAGGTGTAGCTGACCGTTTTGTGTACAGCTTGAGCGATGCCATTATTTATGCACCACTGCGCGATGTGTTAGGCCTGAGCCGTGTTCGCAGAGCTTATTGCGCAGGAGAGTCCATAGGCCTAGACCTCTTGCTTTTTTACCGCTCCTTAGGAATCGATTTAAAGCAAGTCTATGGTTCAGCCGAAATGGGATTATTCGTCACCCTGCAAGCCAACGACCCCGGTGTATCCAATTCCCTCGGACAACCCGCCGCAGGCCTAGAACTTAGCCTGAGCCCCGAAGGTGAGGTCTTGTTTCGTGCCCCCGGTCGATTTTCCGGGTACTACCGAGATGCAGAAAGTACACGACTCAGAACTGACGCGGACGGCTGGCTTCGCACGGGCGATATGGGCTGGTTTAGTAAGCAAGGCGAACTGCATGTAGTCGGTCGAAAGCAAGATATTGGTGCACTGCAAAACGGGGAGCTTTTCGCGCCGAAGTTAATAGAGAACAAACTGAAATTCTCTATATATATCAACGAAGCAGTGGCTTTGGGCAAAGACCGTGATGCGGTGTGCGCGTTCGTGGATATCGATCCAGAAGCGGTCGGTAACTGGGCTGACAAACAAGGGCTGTCCTACACCGGTTTTTCCGACCTTGTCGCACTCGAAGAAGTTTATCGCCTAGTCGGAGAAGTAATCACCGAGACGAATGCCGAGTTTGCCAAGGACCCCAATTTGGCGCACGTCCAAATCCACCGCTTCGTACTGCTACCCAAGCGCCTAGAGCCCGACGATGGCGAAGTTACCCGGATGCGTAAGGTGCGAAGAGATGTGATCGCTGAGCGTTTCGCAAGTTTGGCACAGGCCTTGTATGACGGAAGCGCAGTGGGACACGTCGAAGCACCTGTTCGTTACGAAGACGGCAGCTCAGGCCTGGTTTCAGCTACGGTGATGATTGGCCACGCCAAGATCTTCGCTGCACCCACATTGCAGAAGGCCGCCTGACATGGACGCTTTAACTCATCCGCACGACTTTGCGCCCAATACGCCACAACGTGGCTTTCCTATTGGCGCGCCGATTCTCGAACTCGAGGGCGTATCGCTTCGCTTCGGGGGCGTCAAAGCACTAACCAACATCTCTTTCAATGTCCTGGAGCACGAGATTCGGGCGATCATCGGCCCCAATGGTGCTGGCAAAAGTTCGATGCTCAATGTGATCAATGGCGTCTACAGGCCGCAAGAGGGAACGATCAAAATGCGAGGGACGTTACTCAACGAGATGACACCCAACCGCGCGGCACAAATTGGTATCTCGCGCACCTTCCAGAATATCGCGCTGTTTAAAGGCATGACGGTACTTGACAACATCATGGCCGGTTGCAGCCTGCGGGAACACGCCAACTTCCTTGAAATCGCCTTGCAGCTTCCCCGTGCGCGCAGAGAAGAGACTGAAAATCGTGAAAAAGTAGAGCACATTATTGAATTTCTCCAAATTGAGCACATTCGCAAAACACCAGTCAAACGACTTCCTTACGGGCTACAAAAACGCGTGGAACTGGGACGAGCATTAGCAGCTGAGCCCAAAATTTTGTTGCTCGATGAACCGATGGCCGGCATGAACATCGAAGAAAAGCAGGACATGTGTCGCTTCATCCTAGACGTCAATGACCACTTTGGCACCACCGTTGTGTTGATCGAACATGACATGGGAGTAGTGATGGATCTGTCAGACCGTGTCGTGGTGCTGGACTATGGCAAAAAAATTGGGGATGGTCCGCCCGACGAGGTGCGCTCCAATCCCGAAGTAATTAAAGCCTATTTGGGCGTCGCAGACTAAAGGACTAAAGGAATGAACTTTTTCTTTGAAGTGCTGGTTGGCGGACTGCTTTCGGGGCTGATGTACTCGCTGGTTGCGCTTGGTTTTGTTCTTATTTATAAAGCCTCGGCCGTATTCAATTTTGCTCAGGGAGCAATGGTTTTTTTCGCTGTGCTCTCCTTTGTTGGTTTTATGGAGCTGGGACTCAATTTCTGGCTCGCGTTGCCATTAACCATGGCCTTAATGGTGGCGGTGGGTGTGCTGACCGAACGCTTGGTACTCCGACCGCTGGTGGGACAAAGCGAGGACACGCTACTAATGGCGACCATTGGGCTGGCCTTTGTAGTCGAAGGTGTTGCCCAGTTGGCATGGGGCGTCAAAGTGCGACGACTGGACCTTGGAATCGCAGATCAACCCATTGTTTGGATCGCGGACAACACCGACATCTTGATTAGCCAGCTGGATGTGGCCGCAGGATTGGTTGCCGGCATCATGGTTGCCGTTCTTTCCCTGATTTTTTCCAAAACTAAGGTAGGGCGCGGGCTACGGGCGGTGGCTGACGATAACGCTGCTGCGCTCTCGATTGGCATCCCGCTGCGGCAGATTTTGGTCGTGGTCTGGGCCACCGCTGGTGTGGTCGCACTGGTGGCTGGAATGATGTGGGGCGCGCGCAGTGGCGTGCAATTTGCGCTGGTCAGTGTGGCCTTGAAGGCAATGCCGGTGCTCATTATCGGCGGCTTCACCTCGGTGCCCGGCGTGATTATCGGAGGCCTGATTGTCGGTGCCGCAGAAAAGATCGCCGAGGTCTACCTCGGGCCCTACGTCGGCGGGGGAATTGAGGGATGGCTGCCCTACATGCTGGCGGTGTTGTTCCTGCTGGTGCGCCCTGAAGGCCTGTTCGGCGAAAAGATTATCCGGCGCGTGTAGCAAGCGCATTCACAGGTAATTAACACTATGTTTTACAGAGAAGCCGGTCAATACGCGAGCAGTTACGCCCAAGACAGGCAATTGCTTCCCCTACGCCAAGACAAATTGGGCATGCTCATTATGATGGCCGTAGGTTTGGTAGCGATTCCGCTGTGGGCCAGTGATTACTGGATTAGCGCGATCATGATCCCCTGGCTAGTGCTTGCCTTGGTGGCACTTGGTCAGAACATCCTGATGGGTTATGCCGGGCAGTTATCGCTCGGATCAGCCGGGTTCATGGCTGCGGGGGCATTTGCTTGCTACAACTTGATTTTGCGTGTTCCAGGAATACCTTTTATAGCGGCGGTGATCTTATCGGGTCTCATTGCGGCCGCCATCGGCATTTTATTTGGCTTGCCAAGCCTGCGCATCCGAGGGCTCTATTTGGCAGTGGCGACGCTCGCCTCCCAGTTTTTTATCGTATGGGGTCTGGATAAATTCGGCTGGTTTAAGAACTACGATACCTCAGGCATTATCAACGCCCAAGCAATCGTTATTTTCGGCTATACCATGGGGTCGCCGGTGCAAAAATACCTTGTGGTGTTTGTGATCGTCGGGGTAATGGCCTTGCTGGCTGCCAATATGGCGCAGGGCAGCGTAGGCCGTGGCTGGATGGCAGTGCGCGACATGGACGTAGCAGCCGAGGCAATGGGCCTTTCGCTTTTGCGAACCAAATTGACGGCCTTTGCAATAAGTTCATTTTATTGCGGGGTTGGCGGCGCGCTTTTCTTGTTTGCCTACCTTCAAACGGTTGAACCGGCAACCTTCAATATTGAACTGTCGTTTCGAATACTCTTTATGGTGATTATTGGTGGCCTTGGCACCATTTTAGGACCCTTCTTGGGTTCAGCATTCATCCTGCTTTTGCCCATTTTTCTAAATATTATGTTCCACGCCATTTTGGGCCGCGCAGTGGACGCCACCATCACGTCTGCGCTAGAGCAGGTTATTTTCGGAGTGTTGATCATTGTATTTTTGATCTTCGAGCCCCTTGGTCTGGCCCGGCTGTGGCAGGTCACAAAGGAGCGGCTGCGCCTGTGGCCGTTCAAGTATTGATGCTTTCCAAAAACCTGTTTAAAAGGAGACATGCAAATGAATTACCACTCAATTCGCAACAGCCTATTGCGGGGTTTGACTGCCGTAGGACTCACGCTCGCGGTACTCAGCCCCACTGCGGCGATAGCTCAAGCCCAAGAGCAGTACTTTGGAATTCCTAGTAGCCGCGTCGGCCCTTACTCCGCGATGGGTACGGGCTATTACGGGGGGATTATTGATTATTTGAACTACGTGAATATGAAGTTCGGAGGCGTTGGCGGCGTCAAAATGACATGGGAAGAGTGCGAGACTGAGTACAACGCTGCACGGACCGTGGAGTGCTACCAGCGCTTGTTAAACAAAGGCAACCAGAAGATGGTGGTGTTCGATACCCTGGGTACGCCGGGCGCTTATGCAGTAATTAACCGCATGGAGCCCGATAACGTGGTGCTGGCGCAGTATGGCTATGGGCGAACCGACGCCGCTGACGGCACTGTTTGGCCCTGGGTCTTTAACGCAGCGGGCCACTACTGGGGACAAGTCGCAGTCCAGCTGTCCTTCATGGCACAGCAAGAAGGCGGTATCGACAAGATGAAGGGCAAGACCGTAGTGCACCTGCACATCGACAGCGCTTTTGGGCGCGAGCCATTGCCGGCGATGCGCGAGATCACCAAGCAGTGGGGTGTAAAGCTCGTCGAGATACCTGTCCCTCCGCCGGGTCTGGAGCAACAATCGCAGTGGCTGCAGATTCGCCGCGAAAAAGCCGATTGGGTGACTTTTTGGGGCGCGGGTTCGGGCATGAACTCCACCGCCATTACTAACGCGGCGCGCGTTGGGTTCCCGCGCAACCGCATGGTTTACGTTTCTTTCGGCGGAGCTGAGGAAGACATGGTGCCCGCAGGCGAAGCTGCCAAGGGCACTTACGTAACGGCGAATGCCGTGCCAGGCAAGTTCCCACTGATTCAGGATATCGAGAAGGTGGTGTACGGTGCGGGTAAGGGAAATTTGCAAGACCGTGAGCGCATCGGCTCGGTCTATTACAACCGCGGTGTCGGAGCCGCA
The DNA here is from genome assembly GCA_029865675.1 of Rhodoferax sp. Classification (GTDB taxonomy): domain Bacteria; phylum Pseudomonadota; class Gammaproteobacteria; order Burkholderiales; family Burkholderiaceae_C; genus Allorhodoferax. The sequence continues at coordinate 4,719 of JARXAU010000010.1, read as the reverse complement.
GCGATGTGGATCGAGGCCTTAAAGAACGCCCAGCGCATTCACAAAAAGGTGGGTAAAACCGTTACCGGCCCGGAGTTTCGCGACGGCTACGAGGCCTTGGACATTACAGATGCGAAGCTCAAAGAGATAGGAATCCAGGGTATGTCCGGGCCGTTCAAGATGTCATGCACCAAGCACGATGGCTCTGAGCGCTTCCGCGTAATGCAATGGGACGGCAGTAAGTTCACTCTCACTACCGATTGGACAGGCGCACCCGATCCGGCCTTTATACGTAAGCTGATTGAAGAGTCGGCCGCCAAGTACGCGGGCGAAAACAAAATTACGCCGCGCAAGTGTTCGTGAGCCCGACAACAGCACTCGCGACAGGCGGTGCCACCGAGCCTTTGGCTTCGGCGGCACCTATCTTGTCGGTAAAAAACATCGAGGTGATCTACGACCACGTGATACTCGTGTTGCGCGGCGTCTCGTTTGTCGTTCCCCAGGGAAAAATAGTTGCCTTGCTTGGCGCAAATGGCGCTGGTAAAAGCACCACGCTGAAGTCGGTCTCAACGCTTTTAGCGTCGGAGCGCGGCGAAGTGACCAAGGGCTCTATCGAGTTTCGGGGCAAACGAACGGAGGGACTTGCGCCTGGCGAAATGGTCGACATGGGTATGGTGCAGGTGATGGAGGGTCGCCACTGCTTCAGCCACCTGAGCGTGGAAGAAAATCTCATCACTGGTGCCTACGCCCGCCCCATCAAGCAGGCCCAAGTTCGCCAAGAACTTGAGAGAATTTACGCCTACTTTCCTCGCTTGAAAACGCGGCGAACCAGCTTGGCTGGATATACATCGGGTGGTGAACAGCAAATGGTGGCAATTGGTCGTGCCATGATGGCCAAGCCGAGTATGTTGTTATTGGACGAGCCTTCGATGGGTTTGGCACCCCAAATCGTTGCGGAAATTTTCGAAATCGTTCGTGAGCTCAATCAAAAAGAAGGCGTGAGTATTTTGCTGGCCGAACAGAACACCAACGTGGCTCTCAAGTACGCAGACTACGGCTACATCCTAGAAAGTGGCCGCGTGATGATGGACGGCACAGCCCAGTCGTTGGCCGACAACGCGGACGTCAAAGAGTTTTACCTGGGCGTGTCCAATGAGGGCCGCAAAAGCTTCCGCGACATGAAGTCCTACCGCCGTCGAAAGCGCTGGTTGTAGCCTAGAGGTACCAATACGGTCCAGAGGGCTGCCGGATTGGGATATACCAAGGGAAAATTTGCGGCTTGCGAACCTCGTCACTGCTTGCGCTGAGCGCTGGGCGGTTAAGAAGATCCCCCTATCGGCGAGGTGAGCAGACCGCTGTGCATTGCGGCATGCTGCAACCATTGACCGTCGCGTGCCAGTTCCAAGGCCGCCTGCTGTGACCGAGACGGTCGCGCCCGCGCGTTGAAAATAAATCCGATTGGCGTCTGTATCTCAGGCTCGATCAGGGGCTGTGCCTCCAGTTGGCGGTCGCTCCGGACTGCGCCAACCAGTGCGCCGGGCAGTATCCCGCACATCTGGCCTTGCAACACGCTCAGCGCCATCGCAAGGATGGAGTTGGTCTCCATGGCAGGCACCACCTGTACGCCCGCTTGGCGCAAAGCGGCATCGACTATCGTGCGGTTGTGCATCTCAGGTGTTAACAAGCACAAGGGCAGTCCGCCTGCCTGACGCCAAGTGAGGGGCTGACCCATGCGCAGGCCGTCAGTTTGCGGATGGTCGACACGGCGGAGCAAAAAATAGTGTTCGGTATATTGCTCCAGCGAGCGCAGATGCGTGCTGCGCGCATCCATGCGCTCGATGTAGCCCATGGCCAGATCCAGAGACAAATTTTCCAGGCCTTTTTCTAACTCGGCTGAACTGAGCGACAACACCACCGGTCGGATGCCGTTTTGCCGTGCTTGCAGCATGGCGGCAAAGCGCGCGGCCACCGGCATCGCGGTGGGCACTGCTCCAATACGCAGCGGGCCGTGCGGTGCAAGCGCGTCGCCCTTGAGCGACTCCCGCAACAGCGCATGCTCGTGCAGCATCCGCTGGGCCGAGGCCAGAATGATTTCGCCCTCAGTCGTGAAGCCCACGTAATTGCGCTCGCGCTTGACGATGACCGCCGCAAACTCCTGCTCCAACGCCCGCAAGGCATTAGACAGCGCTGGTTGTGTGATGTGGCAAGCCTGCGCCGCCCGGCCGAAATGACGATGCTCGTGCAAAGCTACAAGGTACCGCAAGCTGGGAAGTAGATTCAAAGAGGACCTCCAGGCCGTGGAATGGACGCGGCCACGGGTGGCACACCACACGTCAGCGCGTGATGACAAGTTAAGTCAAAGGACATCATTTTTATTGTTGCACACCCCTGCACGCCCCTGCACGCCCCTGCACGCCCATACTCACAAAGGTACAACGCCGCCCTCCACAAACCACACTGTGCAGCCGGGTTTTCGAAGCAGTTTGTGCGACAGGCTAAGCCGCAATGCCCGCAAGGAAACTGCGGTCGGTTGACCGACAACCACCCACACGCTGAACAGCGCGTGCGGGTCAGGTGGTTTTGGAGATGGTGATGCTAGGAAACTTGTTGGAAAAATCTTTGTTTTTAGCTGCAATTCCCACCGCCACCTTGCGTGCCAGCGCCAGGTACAGGCCCGCAACTTCGCCCTGTGGGTCTGCCACCACGGTGGGGCAACCGCTGTCGGCCTGCTCGCGAATAGACATCGCCAGTGGCAAGGCGCCCAGGTAGTTCATACCGTATGCGGCGGCCATATTCTTGCCACCGTCCGCTCCAAAAATGTGCTCCACATGGCCGCACTGGCTGCACACATGCACCGCCATGTTTTCCACAATGCCCAAAATGGGAACGCCCACTTTCTCAAACATCTTGATGCCCTTTTTAGCGTCCAAGAGCGCAATGTCCTGGGGCGTAGTGACGATCACCGCGCCGGTCTTGGGCACGCGCTGACTCAACGTGAGCGCAATGTCCCCGGTGCCGGGGGGCATGTCCACAATTAAATAGTCCAGTTCCTGCCAATGGGTTTGGCGCAGCAATTGCTCCAGCGCTTGCGTGGCCATGGGGCCGCGCCAGATCATGGCCTCGTCTTGCGGCACCAAGAAGCCAATCGACATGACCTGCACGCCGTAGTTCAGCATGGGCTCCATGGTCTTGCCGTCGGCAGAAGCCGGTTTGCCGGTGATGCCCATCATCATGGGCATGCTGGGACCATAAATATCGGCGTCAAGCAGGCCCACACGGGCTCCTTCAGCGGCAAGCGCCAGCGCCAGATTGGCAGCAGTGGTGCTCTTGCCCACCCCTCCCTTGCCCGAGGCCACCGCCACGATGTTTTTCACCCCAGGCAGCAATTGCACGCCGCGCTGCACCGCGTGCGCCGACACGTTCAGGCGCGGCTGGATTTCAACGTGGACCACGCCTTCCACCGTTTGAGCAGCAGCAGCGAGCGCGTTGCAAAATCCCTTTAGCAGGCTGTTGGCTGGGTAGCCCAGCTCTAAGTCAAACTCGACTGAGTCGCCGCTGATTCGAAGGTTTTTGACACATTTGCCAGTGGCGAAGTCTTTGCCTGTGTGGGGGTCGACCACAGTTTGTAGAGCCTGCAGGATGGTGTCGGTGGTGGGCATAGTGTGCAATCGGACGTGAAGGCAGGGGGCAACGAAGGGTGGCCGCAAAGGTCGCAGAGTCTACCCAAGCGGGGGGCTGCCTTGGGTTGCCAACGTCAAAACCCCTCTACCATTAGCGCATGAGACAAACAACAGGACTCATTTTGTCGGGCGGTGGCGCCCGGGCCGCTTACCAAGTGGGCGTACTGGCCGAAATTGCCCAGATGCGCAAACACGCGCGGCTCGCCCTAACGCAGGCGCCTGAGACCGCCGCGCAGCCGACCGCCATGTTGGGCAACCCTTTTCCCATCATCAGCGGCACGTCGGCTGGGGCTATCAACGCAGCGGTGCTGGCCTGCGGAGCCGACGATTTCGACGCCACTATGGAGGAGCTGGTGGAGGTTTGGGCCCACTTTCATGTGGGGCAGGTGTACGACACCGGGGTCTTTGGCATGGTGAAGTCGGGGGCGCGCTGGCTATCGCTGCTGTCCCTGGGGTGGCTGCTGCGGCAAAAACGGTTTCGGCCCAAATCGCTGCTGAACAACCACCCGCTGCGCGCGCTGCTGCACCAGCGCGTGCGCTTTGAGCGCCTGCCCATGCTGCTGCAAGACGGTCATTTGCAGGCCCTGGCCATCACCGCATCGAGCTACAGCACGGGCGAACACGTCACTTTTTTTGAAAGCGGCACGCCGCTTTCGCCCTGGGTGCGCAACCAGCGCCTGGCGCAGCGTTGCCCCCTCAGCGTGCCCCATTTGCTAGCCAGTGCCGCTATTCCGTTTGTGTTTCCAGCAGAGCGTCTAGACGGGCCGCAAGGAGCGGCATTTTTTGGCGACGGCTCTATGCGCCAAACTGCACCCACCTCAGCGGCCATTCACTTGGGAGCGGAGCGCATTTTGGTCATCGGTGTGGGACGCATGCACGAGCCCGAACAGCACCTCCAAGCCGAGCCGCAGTACCCCAATTTGGCCCAAATAGCGGGGCATGCGCTCTCTAGCATCTTTCTCGACTCTTTGGCGGTGGACGTGGAGCGGCTGCGCCGTATCAACCAAACCCTGCAGCTGATCCCGTCCGACAAGCGCGCGGACACCCACTTGCGCCCGGT
>JARXAU010000218.1 GCA_029865675.1 Rhodoferax sp. | reverse complement strand
ACCCTGTGGTTAGCTCGGGCAAGCCGGTCCGTCAGGCAGCCGCACTCGCCAAGCCCAAAAGCTGCTCCACCCCTGCTGCTGCGGCCAACAGCGCGCTCTCGCGCCCGGCCGCGCCAGAAATCAATGCGCCCACCGGCATGCCAGCGGCCCCGGTGCCCATGGGCAAGCTCAGGCCGCACAGGTCCAAGAAGTTGCCGGGCAAGGTGTTTTGCAAGGTGCGTAAATTGGTGTTGGAGAACAGCGCGTCATCCGCTTCCAGCGGCGCGACCAAGGGCGCCACATGCACCACCGTAGGGCTGAGCATCCAGGCTTGGCCCAGCTGCTCGGCGCATTCCCGCACCAGGCGGGCGCGCGCCGCCTGCAAAGTCAACAAGTCCAGCGCCGTCATGGTTTTGCCACGCGCCAGTCGCGCAAGCACCCGGCGGTCAATGGATGCGGCCAGTGGCCCGTCCACCAGCGCTTGGTGCCAGACATAGGCTTCCGCCGCCGCAATGGTTCCGTGGCGCGCGGTGAGCGCGGTGAATTCGTCAAAAGCGGGAAAAGCCTCGAACCGAATCTGTGCTCCGGCCTCACGCAAGCGCTGGACCAGCAAATCAAACGCGGCCTGCACTTCGGGCTCAATGCCCTCAAACATCAGGTTGCTGGGCACGACAAACGACATTGCGGCCACAGAACTCGCCACCAGCGGCAGCAATGGCGCACCACGCAAGGCCGCGTCCACCCAGACGCAGTCTTGCACCGCGTTGGCAATCGGCCCCGGCACGTCCAACGTCTCTGAAAGGGGAAAGATGCCGCGTTTATCAAAGCGACCGATCGACGGTTTAAACCCCACCAAACCGTTAAAGGCGGCGGGCACCCGCACCGAGCCCCCTGTGTCCGTGCCCATGCCAATGCAGGCGATGTGCGCCGCCACCGCCACGGCAGAGCCGCTGGACGAACCGCCGGGCGCCCGGGGGCCATCCACGCTGGCGCGGTTGATCGGCGTGCCAAAGTGCGGATTCAAGCCAAGGCCAGAGTAGGCAAACTCGGTGAGCCCCACTTTACCCAGGCTGATACAGCCACAGGCCGCCAGGCGCTGCACCGCCGCTGCGTCTTGCGAGGCAGGTGCGGCGTTACGGCGGGTGGCGGAAGCGGCAGTCGTGGGTGCGCCCTGCATGTCAAACAAATCTTTCCACACCACGGGCACGCCGTCGAGCGGACCCAAGGGCTGCCCCGCGTCCCAGCGGGCATCGCTGGCGCGGGCCTCACTGCGGGCTCGTTCCTCTGTCACACACATGAACAAACCGGGCTCACCGAGGCCCGCTGCCGCAATCGCGTGCGCCACCACTTGGGAGGGGCGCAACTGTCCGCCGTGGTAGGCCGCGTGCAGGGCGGCTGCACCCTGGGAAATCAACTGCGATGCGTCCGCATTCTTTGCACTGATTTGCAAAGCGCTTGCGCCCCGCAAAGCGACATCCGCTGGAGCGTCCGTCGGCTCTAAACCATTTTTACGACTCATATTCTTCCTTTTGGCAACGAATCCACCGGTTCATCGCGGCTCTAGGCCAATGCGCGGTGCAGGGATTTCCAGTAGCAGGGGCTGCACCGCGCACTGGTAGGCTTGTGTGCATGAACTTTACGCTGCAAACCACGCCGACACCCCATCACCCCCCTGCCCCGCACCTGCCGCAAATCCGGCTGTACCAAGACTGGTTGCAGGCCCAGCGCGGCCTGGCCTTTGCCGACTACCACGCGCTGTGGCAATGGTCAGTGACTGATTTGGATGCGTTTTGGCAGAGCATTTGGGACTACTTTGACCTGCGCTCGCCCACGCCGCACAGCGCGGTGCTGCACCACAACGCCATGCCGGGCGCGCAGTGGTTTCCGGGCGCGCAAACCAATTACGCCCACCAGGTACTGCGCCATGTGGACGCTGCGCACGCCGCAGGCTGCCCGGCGCTGGTGTGCCGCAACGAGCGCGGCGAGCACCGCGAAATTTCGTGGCCCGAGCTGCGCCGCCAGGTGGCGTCCATGGCGCTGCACCTCCAAGCCCAGGGCCTGGAGCCTGGCGACCGGGTGGCCGCTTATTTGCCCAATGTTCCCGAGGCCATGGTCGCGTTTTTGGCCACCGTGTCGCTGGGCGGCGTCTGGAGTATTTGCGCGCCCGACATGGGCACCGCAGCGGTGTTGGACCGGTTTCGCCAGATCGAACCCAAAATCCTGATCGCGGTGGACGGCGTGCGCTACGGCGGGCGCGACCTGGACCGCTGCGCCGTGGTGCAAGAACTGCGCGCCGCCCTGCCCAGCGTCCAGCACCTCATCGTGCACTACAACTTGCAAGAGCCTAGCGGCGACGCAGCCAGCGTGCCCGGCGCCACGCCCATGGCGAAGACCACGGCGCGCGACGACGCTGCGGTGGCGGCGTTTGAGCCCCTGTGGCTGCCCTTTGACCACCCGCTGTGGATTGTGTATTCCAGCGGAACCACCGGCCTGCCCAAACCCATCGTCCACGGCCACGGCGGCACGGTGATCGTGGCGCTAGCGCTCAAAATTTTGCACAACGACGTGGGCTGTAGCTACCACCCCAACAGCGCGGGCGAGCGCTTCCACTGGTACAGCTCTACCGGCTGGGTGATGTGGAACGCCCAGCTCAGCGGCCTGCTCAACGGAACCACCTGCGTAATCTACGACGGCAATCCGGCAGGCACCGACAAATACCGGCCCGACTGGGGCACGCTGTGGCGCTTCGCCGCCGAGACCGGCATCACTTTTTTTGGCGCGGGCGCGGCGTTTTACGCCAATTGCCAAAAAGCGGGGCTGGATTTGGCGCAAATGGGTGATTTATCGCGCGTGCGCGCCCTGGGCACCACCGGCTCGCCACTGGCGCCGGAGACGCAAATCTGGGGCACCGACCAATTTCGCCGCCTGCCGCGCGCGGGCGCGCCCGACCCGAGTTTTGACATTTGGTGGTGCAACATCTCCGGCGGCACCGACTTTTGCGGCGCCTTTATTGGCGGCAACCGCGAACTGCCGCAAGAACCCGGCGTCATGCAATGCCGCTTGCTGGGCTGCGCCGTGGAGGCCTGGAACGAGGCCGGCGAACCCATCCTGGGCGAGGTGGGCGAACTGGTTTGCACCCAGCCCATTCCGTCCATGCCCCTGTATTTTTGGGGCGACACCGGCAACGCGCGCTACCTAGCGAGCTACTTTGAGATGTACCCCGCAGGTCACGGCCGACGCGTCGGTGGCGGCGACTTGGGGGCGGACGCCGGTAGCGTTTGGCGCCACGGCGACTGGCTGCGCATTGGCAACGCGCAGGGCCAAGGCGAAGGCTGCGTGATCTTTGGCCGCAGCGACGCCACCATCAACCGCCACGGCCTGCGCATGGGCACCAGCGAAATCTACAGCGCCGTCGAAGCCCTGCCCGAGGTGATGGACAGCATGGTGGTGGACCTGGAATACCTGGGGCGCGAGAGCTACATGCCACTGTTTGTGGTGCTGCGCGCGGACGTTGAGCTGGACGAGGCGCTTATCTCCCGCATCCACCACGCCATCCGCAGCGCTTTAAGCCCGCGCTTTTTGCCCAACGCCATCTTCCAGGTGGCTGAGATTCCGCGCACCCTGTCGGGCAAAAAGCAAGAGCTGCCCATTAAAAAGCTGCTGCTGGGCCACCCGCTGGAAAAGGTGGTAAACAAGGAGGCCATGGCCAATCCGGGCTGCTTGGACTGGTACCAGCAGTTCGCCGCTGCGCACCAGCAAGCGGCGATAAGCAGCGATTAATCAGCGTGCGACCAGCGTGCAGGTAGCGGCCAAAACGCTCTGGGCGACCGGGCGGAACCGGCGCACTTTTGCCTACTTTTCATAAAAGCGGCAAAATGGGGGTTATGCGCGACAACACCACCACAAAAATCAGTGCCGACGGGCTGCGCTATCGATCGCGCGCCTCCGGCTCCCCTTTTGCACAATCGTCTGGCAACGCCAGCATGAGTTGCGCCAAATGCGGCTTGCATAAACCCCGCTCACTGGGTTCATTCAAGAAGCTCGCGGGCAAAAGCATGTTTGTCTGCGGTGACTGCGTGCCACCCAAACCAGCCACCTCAGCCGCAAGCGACGCAGACACCAAGCCCGTTCCCAGCAGCGAAGCCTGACCACTGGCACTCGGTTCAGCATTTAGTTCGGTATGAAGTTCGGCGCCTCATCTGGCGGCAGATGCGGCGCAAGGGTCCGGTCTACGGCCAGCCAGGCTTGGTCAATCGCCTTCAATTTACCCGCGTCTAAGCTGTCACTGACCTCCCAGTAGCGACCAGACGCCACCATGTAGTCCAAGGCGGACTCCATGCCCAAAGCGGCAGACAACGCCTTTTCGTCCAAGCCATTGCGCTGCGCCTGCAGCTCCAAAGCCAACGTTGGGGCGCTCCAATGCGTCAGCCGCTGCGGGTCACAGCGCGGATAAGCAAGCCGGGACCTGGTCTGCTGCGACAGGTTGACCACCAAGCAGTTTTCCTGCGTCGCCAGGGCCATGAACCGAAGTGATTTGGCCTCCAGGCTTTGCAGGGTTACGTCGGCGCGCAGAGGGTCTTGCGCCCCCCGACCATAAAAATGGGTAGCGGCCCCGTCGTCATAGACCATGTCGCAACCCAAAAACGCAATCACGTCCGGCTTGAGTGCCCCCAAAGCCCAATATGCCGCCGTGAACGCCATCGTGCCACCCGCGTAAACAAAACCGCCAAATGCGTTTTGGATAGGCACGTAATCTGCTGCTGTGACCAGGGTCTGGCTACCAGCTTTTACAGACGGAGGCCAGCGTTCGGCGGGAAAGTCCTCCGGGTGGATCAGATAGTCCCAATCGCTTCGGATTTGCCAGGCGTTGTTGATGGCTACGATGCTGGTGAACGGTGCGCGTACCCAATCACGGGCCCGCACGGCGTCTGCGCCGCTGCCCAAAACCAGAACGACACGCCGCGCGGGTTGTTCTGAGGCGGGCAGGTTCGAGGCGTTTTCACCTTGGGGCCGCAGCTCGGCGGCAGGGCTATGGCGCGCTTGGGGGCCCGGCTGCTGGGCGGTCATCGTATTCATGAAAGGTGCTTTGTGAGGTCAATCGGCGGGCGAATGCTAAGCGAAGTTCCTCACCCCCCAAATGGGGGGGCTGATGGGCACTCCGGGCCGCCCAGCGAAGCGGCACAATCAAGCGATGAATATGCGCTCGCCCATCGCCGTCGCAGCCACGGGGATGGTGTGCCTCGCGGTGGCGATGGGCATCGGACGCTTTGCCTTCACCCCTTTGCTTCCGATGATGCTGCACGACGGTGCCATCAGCCTGCCAGCTGGGACGTGGCTGGCCACTGTGAACTACCTAGGCTACTGGCTGGGCGCCCTGGCTTGCGCCGTACAGCCATGGGCCAGCCGCAGGTGGCTGCCAAAGGCAGTGCTGGCACCTATCCGGGTGGTTCGTTGGGGCCTGGCGGCCACCGTGGTGTTGACGCTGGGCATGGCACTGCCGTGGACTGCCGCCTGGCCACTATGGCGTTTTTTGTCGGGTCTGGCCAGCGCGCTGGTGTTTGTTTACGGCTCTGCTTGGTGCCTGCAGCAACTCAGCGCCCTGGGCACACCCCGCTTAGCCGGGCTCATTTACGTCGGCCCCGGCCTTGGCATTACCGTGAGCGGTCTGGCCGCTACCGCCATGGTGGCCAGCGACTTGCATGCGACCACGGCTTGGCTGTCCATGGCCGCACTTGCCTTGCTGCTCATCGGGCTGGTGTGGCCGCATCTGCGCGGCGATGTGCCTGCGCCGCCAGCGCCTGCGCACACCGCAGGTGGAGCAGGGGCCGGCGCGCTGGCCGTGCTGACACTGGCCTACGGGCTGGCGGGCTTTGGCTATATCGTCACCGCCACTTTTTTGCCTTTGATTGCACGCCAGGCCTTGGCCGGGTCGCTCTGGCTGGATCTTTTTTGGCCCCTGTTTGGCCTGGGCGTGAGCCTGGGCGCACTGCTCACCCTGCAAATGCCCCCTCACTGGGACCGTCGCGTACTGCTCATGTGCGGCTACGCCATGCAGGCGTTTGGGGTAATGCTGAGCCTGTGGTGGCCCACCGTTGGGGGATTTGCCATTAGCAGCATTTTCATCGGCCTGCCCTTTACAGCCATCACCCTGTTTGCCATGCAAGAGGTTCGCCGCTTGCGCCCGGCCCATGCAGCGGCGCTGATGGGCCTGCTGACAGCGGCCTACGGATTGGGACAAATTGCCGGGCCACTTCTGGTAGGCGCACTTGCCATCCACACGGGTGACGCGCAGCAAGGCTTTGCGCTTTCGCTGCAAGCGGCTGGCGCCAGCCTGGGCCTGGGCCTGCTGCTGCTCGGTGCCCTGGTGCGGCGCTACCCGCACCCGCAGGCTTGACGCGATCAGAGCGCACCAAGCCAGCGCGCACCTTGTTCGCGCTGACCCACAGCCGCGCACCGTGGACGGCCTTAGCATAGGCATCCCTATGTGCAGCCACTACCAAACCGTGAAGAGCAACGCGCAGTTTGAGCGCCACTTTGGCATTGCGCCGCCAGGGGACGGGCAGGCCTATGACATCTGGCCGGGGCAAGCAGGGCACTTTGTTTGGCTACACAGCCCAGCGCTTGGGGCCGCAGGCTCATTGAAGGTATCCAGCGGCGTGTTTGGCCTTTTGCCCCACTGGGCCAAGGACCGAAGCTTTGGCCGACACACCTACAACGCCCGCTTGGAGACGGCGACAGAGAAACCCAGCTTTCGCGGCGCCTGGACGCAAGCGCAACATTGCATCATCCCGGCGGACGCTGTTTTTGAGCCCGATTGGCGCAGCGGTCGCGCCGTGGCCGCACGCATCACCCAAGCCAGTGGCGAACCCCTGGGGATTGCAGGCCTGTGGTCGCGTTGGCGCAGCGACGAGGGCGAGGTGCTGAGCTTCACCATGCTCACCGTCAACGCCGACGCCCACCCCCTGATGCGTGCTTTCCACAAACCGGGCGACGAAAAGCGCATGGTGGTGGTGCTACCCAGGGAGCGATACGCCGATTGGCTGCAGGCCCCGGCGGCGCACAGCTTGGAGCTGATTCGCGCATGCCCCGCGCCGGACTTGGTCGCTAGCCTCTCCAGTTTTACCGACGACGGCCGCGCTACTGGGGCTCAAGTCCCCCAGCAATCGAGCCTGTTCTAACCCAGGGCGCGCAGCAGCTCCAGCACCTGCGTCGCCTGGGTAGGGCGTACCAGGCGGTCCTGTTCTTGGCCATCGCGCAGCAAGACCAGGGTCGGCCACAATTTGATGCGAAACGAGCGCCCCAGTGGGCGGCCTGCACCGTCTTCGATGCGCAGGTGGCTCAGGCCGGGAAATGCTTTTAATGCCTCTGCGATGGCGGGTTCAGCAGCTTGGCAGTGGCTGCACCAGTCCACGCCAAACTGCAAGAGCACATCGCCAGGGCGTACGTCCAATTCGCTACGGCTCGGCGCGGGGTTTTGGTACAGGGCAGGCATGGGCATGGGCTGGGGCATGGGTCAGAGGCTGGGCGAACTCGGTGGAGTGCATTCTCAGTTACTCAACCGACTTGTGCGCAAGATCAGCACGGCGAACAGCGTCTCCATCAGACTTGCGCGCGGGGCGGACAGAAAACCAGAAGTCAAACAACTTCAAAAAAACAGACGGCTGGGGTGTCGCATTTTCAATCGTGGTGTTATGAAAAACAAACCAAAAAATCGCTCACACATAAAAGCATTCGGGGCCGCTACTGTCGAGTTCGCCTTGGTAGCAGTCACGGTTTTTACTTTGCTTTTTGGAATTATCGACTTTAGCTACCTTTTCTGGGGCACGCTTTCGATGCAGCATGCCGTGCGGGAGGGCGCACGCTATGCGGTGACTGGCCAATCGAATCTCTTCGCAAACCCTACCGGTAACGCAAAAGACCGTTGCGACGCGGCTATAGAAGAAATCAAAAACCAGTCCATGGGGTTTTATCAAAGGGTTTCCCCAGTCATTGTTTTTTCAACCATCAGCACCGACACTCCTCCAATCATTACGCCTACACCACAAAACTCGTGTTTCAATGCAAATGACATTATTGTCATATCGATTGGGTGCTCTCTCGCACCATTAACTCCACCGATACGCGCATTATTTACCGATGGCAAGTATGGTTTCACCGTCAGCGCGACGATGAAAAATGAGGCCTTCAAATGAGTCTAAAAACAAGCCAATGTAAGCGGCGCAAGGAAATGCAAGGAATTAGCACTCTAGAGTTCGCGCTCATGCTACCCATTCTGCTCACACTTGTAATTGGCGTCGTTGATTTTTCCCGGGCTTTGCAGAGTAACAACATTATTGCAAACATGAGCAGAGAGGGTGCTAATCTTGCCTCACGCACCTTGGTCGCACCATCGACCATTATCTCGGTATTGACTTTTACTGCATCGCCACTGGACATGAAAAACCATGGAATCATGTACATATCCAAAATCAAAGGGGTCGATGGTGGCAACAATACGATTGTGTCGGTTATAGATTCACAACACCGCTCCCAAGCCTCTGAGGGAAATCTAACCATGGCCAGTAAGCTGTGGGCGTGCCCCAGCTGGTCTGCCAGTCGCTGCGTCGTCCCAGGCGCGGTGAACGGCAAGACAGTGGTATTGCCCTTCCCCTTAGCCATAGGGAGCGAAGTATATTATGTAGAACTGGGCTATGAATACGTGCCATTTAGCGGATATTTAATTCAAGAAAACCTACAGCTGCACACTTACACCCTGCTGTGATTTGCGCTGATTAAGGCGAAAGAACTTTCATGATCGGAGCGCTACGCACTTTCATGAAAGTCAGACAGGAGCTTTATGCAAGTTTGTAAAAAATCGGGTCAAAGCGGCCAAGTTGCCGTGTTGGTTGGCGTCTTATTGCTTGTGCTTATTGGCTTTGTTGGCATATCGATCGATTCGGGCAGAGCCTATGGCGTTAAAGCCAAACTGAACTCGGCGGTTGACGCGGCAGGCATCGCCGCAGCAAGAGCCTTGGCCGACGGTGCAAGCGACGCCATCCGCATAGGCAACGCCAAATCAGCCGCAACCAACTATTATTTTGCAAACTTTCCGACACTCTATCTTGGAGCCACGCCAGCCGAACCGGTGGTAACCGTCGTTCATCACCCCGACGGTTACTGGCAAGTCGATGTATCAGGCTCCGCAAACATGCCCTTGACTTTTATGTCAATTTTGGGGTTTACCGACGTACCGGTAGCCGCCACCGGCCAGACGATCAGGCGCGACCTTGACATTGTTTTGGTAATTGATACTTCGGGTTCGCTGGGCCCGCCCACGAGTTCATCGACGACGTTACCCACCTTAAAGCGTGCTGCTATTGAATTTGTGAACCGCTTTAATGACGGTGCAAACGGGGACCGGGTTGGGCTGGTGTCTTTCGCATCCGGCGGTGTGGTTGATGTGCCGATTGCGAGTAACGGCTCTCGGGGTTTCAATCGCTCTAAAGTCATCAAAGAAATAAATGCATTGAGTTTAGGCGGTGCTACTGCGTCTGCAGAGGGTATGCGCTTGGGACTCAATGAGATTAATGGGATTCCCATTGCGAGTCGCTCAAGCCTTCGCATGATTGTTTTTTTTAGCGATGGCGCGCCCAATATGGTCAACGCGGTATTCAAAAATGGAAATTCGAACCTTACTGGCGATTTATACTCGGAAGCGGGCGGAGGTGCCAATGCACGCGCCACCGATGTATTTCGACATGATAAAAGCAACACCAAACTCACCACTACATCAAACATAGCAACATTACCGATCAACGGGATGTCAGTCACTGGCGTTGGGAACATTTTGCTCGCGAGCTATAACAATCGTCGAACGCTCAACGGTTCGCCCTATACCAATAACCAGTGCAATGTCAACAAAGCATCAAGGAATATGCTAGAAAATGTAGCGAACACTGCTCGGGATCAGTCCATTAAAGTTTATACGATTGGCCTGGGTGCCCGGATCAACAGTTTAGAAGTTAACTACTGCTCTTATGGAGCCACTGAGTATGGGAGTAATATCCTCCAACGCCTTGCAAATGCCAACGGCGTAGATAGCTACAACGCAGACCAACCGAGTGGACTGTACATATGGGCCGAAGATGAAAGCGCCTTGTCGAGCGCTTTCACCACTATCGCCAGTGAAATTCTCCGCCTAAGTAAATAAATCGCTCGGCGCGAGCTTGGCCGACTGTGGCAGCAGGCCTGGTGGAGCGTGCCTTACCGATTAGCTAACCTGCACGCCCTTCCAAAACGCCACCCGGCCTTTGATATTGGCAGCAGCGTCTTTGGGCTCGGCGTAGTACCAGGCGGCGTCCGGGTTGACGTCGCCATGGACGTTGATGGAGTAGTAGCTGGCCTGGCCCTTCCAGGGGCAACTGGTCTTGTGGTTGCTAAAGCTGATGTATTCACGCTTGAGCGAGGACTCGGGGAAGTAGTGGTTGCCTTCGACCATGACGGTGTCGTCGCTCTCGGCGATGACGGTGTTTTTCCAAACGGCTTTCATGAATTTACTCCTTAGACAGGGAACGGGAAATGCCCGCATAGATTACGAAAAATGGCAGTGCATTGTGCAGGCTTTGCTGCTACACAAAACGCGGACTTAAGCGGTTGCTCTCAGCGTTCGTGCGAATGAATTGTCCTGATGAAGGGCACTGCGCGCCTTGATGAAAGTTCGTTCGGTATCTTGGATGAGCGATTCAAATCGCCGCTGGCGTGGTGATCACGGTCTGACGTTTGCCGCTCAGGGCTCAATGGGCGCTCATTACATGCATGGCAGGAGTACTTTCACCTGCAGCCTGTCCCACCCGTCGGACGGATCGATGCCCAATGCGCTTGGTGCCGGCGGGCAGTGGGTGCGTCAGAACGCGACCAAACTACTACGTGCTCGGCAAAACTTGCTTACGTTCACCGCCTGCGTCATTTGTGCGCGGCGTGAACACCGTAGCGTCTGAGCCACAAGCCACAGGCGCGAACTACGTCAAAGCTGAGCGCTTATCGCTAAGCGGCCTCGGTCACCAGCCAGTCCTTCAAAGCCATCACGTCGCTGCGCGCACGCCCGGCGCGCGACGCCACGATGTACATGGGCTGGTCGGTGCTGACGCTCTGGGGCACGGGGCGCACCAGTCGGCCCTGGGCTATCAGCGGCTCCACGATGTGGCGCCAGCCCAGCGCCAAACCTTGACCCTCTAACGCAGCTTGCAGCACGATGGAATAGTCGTTAAACGTCAACGCCTTGCCTGCGCGCGCAGCGCTCACGCCAAAGCGCGCCAGCCAGAGCGACCAGTCCACGCGCGGGCGGTAGCGCTCTTCTAGGTGCAGCAAGGTGCTGTTGGCCAGGTCTTGCGGGGTTTGCAACTGGGGGTTCGTGGCCAAAAACGCCGGGCTGCAGACGGCAAACACCTCCTCATCCACAAAACGCCAGCGTGCGTGCTGGGCAAAGTCGCCACTGCCCAGGGTGATGGCCAGGTCAATGCGCTCGCGCTCCAGATCGAGGTCGATGTCGGTGGTGATGCAGCGCAGCTCAATGTCCGGGTGCTGCTGTTTGAAGCGCGCTATGCGCGGCATCAGCCACCAGGTGGCAGTCGCGGTGGACACCGCCAGCGTGACCTGGTGGCCCGGCGTCATGCTGCGCACTTCGCGCAGGGCCTGGTCCATGAGTGTGAGGCCCAGGCTTACCTGCTCCAGCAAATAGCGTCCGGCATCGGTCAGCTCCACGCCCTTGTGGCGCCGGTCAAACAGCACCACGCCCAGCTCGTCTTCCAGCACCCGAATGGCGTGGCTCACCGCCGGTTGGCCCACTGCCAGCTCCAGCGCGGCCTTGGTAAAGCTGCCGGTGCGCGCTGCCGCCTCGAAGGTGATGAGATTGCCCATGGCGGGCTGGTCAAAGCGCTTTTTCATGGCGATGCTTCCCAAGGGTTGATGACGCTCACCCCAGCAGCTTCAAAAGGACGGGTGTCGCGGGTGGCGACAGCGAAGCCGTTGGCGAGTGCGACGGCTGAAATGAATGCATCGGCTGTGTCGACCGCCAAGCCGGCAGCGCGGGACTTGGCCAGCAGCTCGGCATAGGCTTTGGTGCAAGCCATATCGAACGAAAGCACCCGATTGGCGAACATCGGCAGCAGGCGTTTTTCCAAGTTGTCATGCAGGCTGTCCCGGCGCTTTCCGGCAGGTAGGAGCGCGATACCTGCACGCAGCTCCGCTACCGTAATCGCGGACAGGTAGAGCGTTTCTAGCGCTTGCGCGTCGAGCCATTCAAGGACGCGGGCATGGGGTTCCCGGCGCTGCGGCTCCGAAATTACGTTCGTATCGAGCAGAATCATTCGAAACTCACCGCACGGGCTGCAGACTTGACGCGCGCGCTCTCAAACAAGGCGTGTTCTTCATCGGTCAGGCCGCCAGCTTCGCGGGCGATGCCAGCCAGGAACGAGCCAAGTTTCACGCGCCCCTCGGGCTTGGCCGCCCGCTCCAAGATGTCGCGGATTTCCGCCTCGGTGCTGCGGCCATGGTGGGCGGCTTGGATTCGGATGGCCCTATGCACCTCGTCGGGCAGGTTTCTTACATTCAGGTTTGCCATTTGATATATCTCCATTGATAAACATCAATGCACTCAGTTTATCGTGATGACACCACAGCAGAAGCGTTTTCCAGCGCTCATAGTGCCGCTTGCGCTGCCAGATCCCAGTCTGGGGTGGCTTGGACATCAAGCACCCGAATGGCGTGGCTTACCGCCGGTTGGCCCACCGCAAGCTCCAGCGCGGCTTTGGTAAAGCTGCCGGTGCGCGCGGCCGCCTCGAAGGTGATGAGATTGCCCATGGCGGGCTGGTCAAAGCGCTTTTGCATGTCTTGAATTGATGGCTTGGATGAACAGACCGGCAGGTCACAAACCGCGGTTTAAAA
>JARXAU010000200.1 GCA_029865675.1 Rhodoferax sp. | reverse complement strand
ATGTTGGGGTTGCCTGTGGGCGAGAGCATTCGGTGCAGGCTTTTACTGGGCTTGGCTGTCAGCGCCGCAAGTTGCTCAAAGCCGATGGTGGCGTTGACCAGGTCGCGCAGTATCAAACGGGCGGTTTCGGGCTCGCCATTGAGAAACAAGGTGGCCGCCTCGTCCAGCAGCGCTTGTGCAAATGCTGGCTCACTTTGCACACGCTGGGTCACCGTGTGTTTGAAGTTTTTTGTTAATGCCATTTTTTACCCTTTGTGTTTGTTGCCGGCCTTGGACGCCATCGCCTTTTTGCGAGCCTTGTACTCGGCCAACAAATCCTTGGCCTTGTCGATATCCCTCTGCTGCCCACGCTTGGTGCCGCCGCCAAAGAGAACGATGAGCGTGTCGCCGTCTTTTGCGAGGTAAATCCGATAGCCTGGCCCCCAGTCAATGACGTATTCGCCCATACCGTCAAACCACTTGATGCTTGACGTGTTGCCCAACTCCATTCGGAGCTTGGCCACCGTCACCTTGGCGGCAGCCTGGGCGTTCAGGCCGTTAAACCACTGTTGGTAGGGGTTGGATTCATCCTCGCGGACGTACTCTTCGATCTCGATCGCCATGGCTTATGGTAACGCATGTGTTACTTTCAATGACTGAACCAGGGGTGCGCCGACCCCAAGTACCTGTCACGCCGCATGGTGCGCATGGCCTGGGAAGACATTGGCTTAGCCGACCCCCACGCCACGCAAACGCCAACAACGCCGCGCTCACCTTTGAGCGCCTGGGCTCGCCCGAAGGCGGAGTTGCCCTGGGCCCATCGGTGGTCTACCGGGCCGCGCCCGCCAAGGGCAACGCGGGCTACAACGCGTACAAAGAAGCCCGCGCCTATGTGAAAACCGACAAAAGCCGCGCAGTGCCCGTGCACCTGCGCAACGCCCCCACCGAGCTCAGGCTACGGCCATGCGTACCGCTACGCCCACCAAGAACCCCACGCCTGTGCCGCTGGCCCTCAAAGCGCGCCTAGAAGTGGTACTTGACTTTGCTGAAATCACTGATCGCAAACACATAAAGGATCAGCAGATCCTCTTCATTCGTGTTGTTAATCTGGTGCTGGGCATTACCGGGGATGAACAGCATTCGTCCTGCGTCTACCGGATGCAGGACACCGTCAATGGTGACGGTTCCGCGCCCCGACAGGGTGAAATAGGTTTCAGGTTGGGCGTGGCGGTGGGGCTCAAGCGATTCGCCCGTTCGTAGGCGAACGACTCCCATGGTCATGTCGTTCTGGCACCCAGAGCCACTTCCGAGCAGCTCTTTCCATTGCGCCATACCCCGTACTGCCACCTGATCAGCGGGCCAACCACTCCATTCAAAGTCATCAAGGTGTTTGGAGGCCGTGTGCATTGCGGAGCTACTTTCATCAGGGGGAAGCGACAATTTTAGGTGGCAGCCGCCCAATGCAGAGCGCTGGTACCAAAGTCCCCCCGCCTCCTCAGTTTTCCGACGCTGTCCCCAAATACAGCCCTACTTGGCGCAGCCGAACCAGCGGGTCAGGCTCTGCCAACAGGGGCAACTTTTCTTCGGCTGGCATTGGCAGCAGTTCGGCCCAGCGGTTGGCGACCCAGCCGCATTCATCCAAGCGGTAGGGGGCTTGCAGGGGCAGTTCGCTCAGGCGTCCGTCGGTCTGCGCCTGGGCGATGCCGCGGCCCAAGCGGTTGGCCAAGGCTTGCAGTTCGGGCGGGATGGGCGTGGGCAGGTCTTCGGGCAGATATTCCACCTCGCCGTACCAAACGCCGTAGGGTCCGGCATCTGTGGCACCCAGCTTGAAGCGCTTACCACCGATGCAGCGCACCCGCAGAAGCGCCGCTTGCACGGTTTCCAGCGTCTCAATGTGGGCCAGCGTCCCCACCGGGTGAAGCCGGGGAACTTGGCCGGGTACGGCGACCTCGTTGCCCTGCGCAAGCCACGCCACTCCGAACGGCGTTTGTCCGCTGTAGCAGCGGCGGATGAGGTCCAGGTAGCGCACTTCAAAAATCTGAAGCTGCAAGACGCCGTCAGGGAATACCCCGTGGGAGAGGGGGAAAAGTGGGATGCGTTCCATCGTGCGGGCGGTACAAAGCGGGGGGCCCTGTTTGTAACCCGCTTTGCACTCAGGCGCGCGCGTGGGGATTTGGGTTTTTCAAGAATGGCGCGCGGAACGTGAGATCCCGGAAAAGCCCGCATGCACTTAGGCAGACACGCCGAACCAGCGGCCTTTCAGCGCCCATATCCATCCTCGCGGGGCCGCGTCTGCGTTTGCGGGCGGGTTGCTCAGCCGCATTTGCCATTGAAATTCTTGTGAGCCAACCGCTTGGTCGGCATGGATTCGCTGGGCGCCTTGCAAAGCAGCGAGCATATTGCTGCTCTGCAAGTCGGCACCGATCTGCGCCAGCGTGGGGTGGTACATCAGCTCTGGGTCATGTTCTACCAGCGCAGTAAATGCCAGCCTTGCCGCGTCCACCGGCCCGGTCTTGAGTGCCACAAGCAGCGCGCGCATGCGCTGGTCCCGACGCTCGTGGCGGGTGGCTAGGTGCCTGTCCCGTGCGTCGGCTTTCTCGCGGGGCGCGCGAAGGCCATATTCGTTCGCCATGTTGGCTGTTCCTTCACATTTTGAGACCCAGTACTTCGGCCCCTGCGGTGCTCTGCGGCCACAGCATTGGCTTACTCAAGCGCGGTGAACTGCAGCGGTTTAGTTCGGTTTTTGTCGGCATGCCGACACCTGCTCGCTGCCAATCACGAATCGTGCCAAAAAATGTGTGTTAGCGCCGCCCTAGGGTTTGCGCTAACTCAGTTTTCTGTTGCCTTGTTGTCTCTGTGCAGCAAAATCAAAGGGATGCACTCCCACACCGAACACCTTCCCTTGCTCCCGCCCAATGACGTTTTGCGCACTGCGCTGCACAACGAGGTCCATGCCCGCCCACCGGCGAACCTGCAACTGCCTGCCTTGGTGGTGTTTGTGGCGGTGCTCAATGAGGGCGTGTCCCGCCAGCAGGAGTGGGAGCATTTGCGCCAATTGCCAGGTCAAGACGGGCTGGCACTGGAGGCCTTGAACGACAACTTTGTGCGCCTGCGGCCCGAGGGCTACACCGTGAAGTATGAGCGGCACACCGAGTTCACCCGCTACTCCCTGGTGCAGCTTTTGCCCTCTTCGGATATGGTGAAAACGGCCCAGGATCTGGCTGGTCAATGGGTTTTTCCGTCGCGGTGGTTGCACCACATTCCGGGCACGACCGTGGCTGCGGTGACGCTGGCCCTGGTGCACGGCGACTTGACCGACCTGACGGCTAACGGCCCGCTCATGGAGCAGGCGCGCCAATGGCTGGGGGGCACGCAGGTCGTGGCTTCGCTGCTGGGCGGTGGTCACTCGTGTGCCTTGACCGAATTTCAAATCGGCGAGGACGGCTTTGAGCGCATGCTGGTGGTCGCGCCCCTGGGCATCAGTCAGTCCCGCGCCGGACGTATCTCGCAGCGTTTGTTAGAAATTGAGACTTACCGCCTGATGGCTTTGCGTGGTCTTCCGGTTGCCAAAGCGCTTGGACCTATGTTGGCGCAAGCGGAGGCCGCGCTGTCTAACGTCACAGCGCGGCTGGAGAGCAAGGCCGCGTCGGACCAAGAGTTGCTAGACGACTTGGTAGCCCTGGCCGCGCAGGTAGAGCGCGCGATTGCCGAGCATGGCTACCGGTTTTCTGCTACGCAGGCGTACTACACATTGGTGGGCCAGCGCATTGCTGAGCTGCGCGAGAAGGTGGTGCCAGGCATGCAAACCATTGGCGAGTTCATGCAACGTCGGCTCTCGCCCGCCATGGCCACAGTGGCGGCCGCGTCGCAGCGGCTGGTGACCTTGTCGGAGCGGGTCTCGCGCACCAGCTCTTTGCTTCGCACTCGCGTGGATATTGCGTCAGAGCAGCAAAACCAGCAATTGCTAGAAAAGCTTACGCGCGGGCAAGAGCTCCAGTTGCGCCTGCAAACCACGGTGGAAGGGCTGTCGATTGCGGCCATTTCTTATTACGTTGTAAGCCTGCTCTATTACGGCACTAAAGCACTCCATTCGGCGGGCCTTCCGGTCAACCCTGACATTGCTACCGGTGCCTTGATACCCTTGGTGTTGGCGGGCGTGTGGCGCATGACGCGGCGCATTCACGCGGCTTTGCATTCTGAGTAGGGGGCAGTGTCGAGCAGCTCGCCACTCCTTTCTGCACCCAAAACGCGCAAGGTCGGGAAAGGCGCTAGGGGAATGGTTTTGGTCGATGGTGCGCGCGGTGGGACTCGCGCTTTTGCAGGCGCGCCATTTCGGTCAACACGTCCTCGGGGTTGGTTTCCATTTCAAGATCGGCGTCGGCGCGGTTGCTATCGTCGGTGTTGGCGATGCCGATTTTTTGCTGGATTGCATGCAGCATTTGGAGCACACGGGTAAGTTCGTGCTCCGTCATAAGGGCGGTGTGTAAACCCAGGTCGGTCAGACGTTCGGATTCTCGGCCCAACAGGTTTTGGCTGATGAGCACAAAGGTGGTGAGGAAAACCGCTTCCAGCGCCACCGTGGTGGTCAGCAAGCCGTAGGGGAAAGGGTCGAAAGTGGAGAGGCCCACATGCCCTGAATTGACCGTGATCCAAACAATAAACCATGCAACATGCAAGTACAGAAACCCCATGCTGCCAAAAAACGTGCTCATGCGGTGGGCAATGCGCTCTTGCAGGGTTTGCGCCACCACCGCTTGCAGGCGGACCTGGATGATTTTGCGAATATTGCGCTGGATGACGCTTGAGAGTGCCGGATTGTCGTCGCGATGGTCTTCCCATCGGCGCTCTAGCAGGCGGGTTTCTAGCAGGTTGTGCACCCGCGTCATCACCTCCACCGCCTCGAACGGCTTGCTGACGAAGTCCTTGGCACCGGCTTGCAGTGCGCGCACTTTGTGGTCTGCTTGCGCGGTGATCACCAGCACGGGCGGGCCGGTGCCAAGGGCGGCGTGCAACTGCGCCAGTACCTCGAAACCATCCATCGCTGGCATCTCGATGTCTAGCAGGATGAGGTCGTAGTGGTGCTCGGCCTGCAAGCGACAAACTTCCTCCGGACGTGTGGTGCCCGTGGTGGCGAGGTAGCCCGCGTTCTTGAGCATGCGGTCTAGGACGCTTACGTTGAATTCCAGGTCGTCCACGATCAGGATGCGGGCCTTCAGAATGTCGGACTGGATGCTCATGCGGTGGGCTGATGATGGCGCTGGGGCTGCAGCTTGGGGCGGCACAAGGCGCTTACAGCAGCAGTTTCGCCACCACTTTCAAGAACTCCTTGTAGCGTATGGGCTTGGCGATGTAGGCGTCACAGCCAGCGGCCACAATTTTTTCTTGGTCGCCGCGCATGGCAAAGGCGGTCAAAGCCACGATCTTGATGTGCTGGGTGGCCGCGTCTGACTTGAGCAAGCGCGTGGCGGTCAAGCCGTCCATGCCGGGCAATTGCACATCCATCAAGATCAGGGCGGGCAGTCGCTCGCGTGTGATGCGTATGCCTTCCTCGGCGTCGGGCGCTTGGAGCACTTCATGTCCCTCCTTGGTCAGCAAAAACACGCCCAGCTTCATGTTGGAGGGGTTGTCCTCGATGACCAAAATACATGCCATATCAGACGCCTTTGCCCCGCATCGCCCGCTTCACTTCGTCGATGAACCGGCCGTGCTTGAACTCGGATTTTTGAATCACCTTGAGCACTGCGCCTTTGAGTGTGGCGCGGTCCTCGGCAGTAATTTGCTTGGCGGTGACGATGACGATGGGAATCGTGGCGGTGCTCACGTCGCCCTTTAAGGCTTCCACGACGTCGAAGCCGTTGACCTCGGGCATCATCAAGTCAAGCACGATCAAGTCCGGGTGCTGCTGGCGCGCCACATCAATGCCCTCTTGCCCGCCAAATGCCGACAGCACGCGGTAGCCAGCCGGGCTGAGGTAGGCACCCAGCAGCTGCACGGCCTTGGGGTCGTCGTCTACCACCAGCACGGTGCGCTGGTGCTTTTCGGTGTCTGGCTCTACCGGAAAGCCGATGGCCGCCAGCGCGCGGGAGAACTCCTCACGGCTGACCGGTTTTTGCAGCACCTGGCTGGCACCCAGCGACAGGCCTCGGCTTTTGTCGGCCACGATGGAGACGATGACCACCGGCACCCCGGCAAAGCGCTCTTGTTGCTTGAAGCGCTCTAAAAACTCCCAGCCGTCCATGCCTGGCAAGTGAATGTCCAGCGTTAGCAGGTCGGGTACCTCGAGCGCGGCGAGTTCTAGCGCGGCTTCAGCGGCGGCAGTGCGCACCACCCGAAAGCCGGTGTCCTCAAGTTGCAGGCGCAGCAGCTCGGCGGCGTTGTCGTCGTCCTCCACCACCAGCGCCAATGGCTGTTCATTACCCGGTGCCCGAGGTGCCGCCGCCGACCGCGTCGGCGGCACCGGTGTTGCAGCCAACGCTGCCACCGCATTGGCTGTCGGCGCGTCGGCCTGCGTGCGCCAAGGCAGCCACACGGTGAAGGTGGAGCCTTTGCCCAGCACGCTTCGCAAGGCCACTGCGCCGCCATGCAACTCTGTCAGGCGTTTGACCATGACCAAACCCAGGCCTGTACCGGAGTAGCGGCGCGCCAGCGTGCTGTCAATCTGGGTAAAGGGCTGGAACAGCCGGGCCTGGTCGGCAGCGGAGATGCCGATGCCGGTGTCGGTGACGCTTAGTTCCAGGTAGTGCTCAAAACGCGGGTTGGGAACCGCTTCACGCCCCACCTGACGTGCCAAGACGTGGACCTCTCCCCCGTCGGGTGTGAACTTCACGGCGTTCGACAGCAGGTTGTAGAGAATTTGCTTGGCCTTGCGCTCATCGAGCCAGATGTCGCCCCGTGTGTCCGCGTCCGCGTCCTTGTCCGCGTCCGCCCCCGACCCCAGCGGGTTGGTGATCGGCGTCAGCTCGGTGAGCAGGCGAATGCGGTGGGCAATGGCTTTTTCTCGCACCACCTGCAGGCTCGACTGCACCAGCGAAGCAAGTTGCAAGGGCACAAGCTCCAGGGTCATCTTGCCGGCCTCCACCTTGGACAGATCAAGAATGTCGTTAATCAGCGACAGCAGATGGGTTCCGCTGGTGAAGATGTCGGTGACGTACTCTTTCTGCTGCGGTGCCAAGTCGCCCAGCAGGCCGTCGCGCATCACCTCCGAGAAGCCGATGATCGCGTTGAGTGGGGTGCGCAACTCGTGCGACATGTTCGCCAGAAACTCTGATTTCATGCTGCTGGCTTCTTCGAGCTGGCGGTTTTTGATCACAATTTCTTCGCTGCTGGAACGCAGCCGCTGCGCCAGCAGCTTGAGGTCGTTGTACTGGCGCAGGTTATCCAGTGCCACGCCCAGCGTGACCGCCAGGCGTTCTAAAAATGCGCGGTCTCCGTCCACCACGGCATGGCTGGCCGCCACCACCAGCACCGCAAGACGCCGCTCCTGGTAGCCCACGGGCACCATGAGCACCTGGGCCGGCGCAAAGTCGGCCAAGCCGGTTTGCAGGGTCAGATCTGCGCAGTCCAAGAGCGCGGACTTGTCATCCTGTGCCGCCTGGCCCAGCAGGCCCTCGCCCAGCGCAAACGTGCGCGGTGCGGCACCGGGCAGTCCGTGCGATGCCTCGCACTCGAAGCGGCCACTCCATTCGTCAAAGCCGTAAATGGCCGAGACCGGCAGGGCGTGCTGTTGGGCCAGAAGTTTGAGCAATCCGTCGAGAATCTTGCTGCGGTCAAAGCCAGAGGCAAACAAGGCCACCGCCCGGGCCTGGGTCTCGTCAAAACGCGCTGTGGCGAGCATTTTTTGTTCGGAGCGCTTGAACTCTGTCACGTCCACCTGTACCGCCAACGCGCTGACGGTATGGCCTGCAATGTCGCGAATGGGCATGGCGTGGCTGGCGACCGTCTTGCGCGTGCCGTCAAAGCAGCGGATGTGCATCAACTCGTCGCGCACCGTCTCGCCGGTTTTGAGCGCGCGCTGCAGCGCCCACTCGCCGGGCTCTAGCCGTTTACCGGTCTCGGGCCAGTAGGCAACGTACTCGGCATACTGCACATCGCCCCCGCGCTGTGCGCCGCCCCACAAATGGCGGGCAGCAGGGTTGATTTGGGTGACTGCACCGGCAGCGTCGGTGACAAAAATGCCTACTGGCAGCAGGTCGATGATTTGCTTGAGCAAGTCGCTCTCATGCACCAGTGCGTCCGCCTGTTCGCGAATCTGCACTTCGCGGCGGATGCGCCACCACGACAAGGCCAGGCCTATCAGCCCCAGCAACACCACCAAGGCACCGATGGCTTGCGCTTGGCGCGCATTGCTCTGGGCCTGGGCGATGCGCTGCAGCAGCAGGGCGCGCTCGTCTTGCTCAATGAGGGACGACTGCTGCTGCAAGGCCTCCCGGCTAAGCAGCGGAATGCCAGTCTTGAGCCTTTCGCGGGCTGCGGCAAAGCCCTCATCGCGAAAGACCGTGACATTTTGTCGAGTAAAGACATTCGCTCCTCTACCAATTGGGAATGTGCTTCGATGTGGGCTCGCTGGGCCGGGTTGTCCGCAGTCAAGTCTGCGATCTCGGTCAGTGCCGCGCGGATGCTGCGCAAGGCCTGTTCGTTGTCCTCCAGGTAGACGGTATCGCCGGTGATGATGTAGGCGCGCTGGCGGCTTTCTAGGTCATACAGTTCCAGCATGGAGCGGTGCAGCGCGTCGAGCACTTTGTAGGAATGCGTCACCCAGCGAGCGGTCTCGTCGTAGCCTTGCAAGCTGCGGTACATCTGCGCCCCCGACAACAGCAGGAGCAAATAGGCGATGGCAAAACCGCCCACCACCCGGCGACCGATGCTGAGTCTTTTCATGGAGTACAACTTTCAAACAAGGCATATCGAAGCAGCTCGCCACCGCCCCTCCAGGTACAGGCGCAGGACCCATCAGGCATTGGAAAAACTTTCGTAAATGGTTGCAAGGTGCCCGGCCTGCGCGGTAAAACACGCCAGCACCGCAGGGTCGAAATGGCCGGGCTGGGTGCGGCCATCGCCCTGCGTGATGATGTCCAAAGCACGCGCGTGCTCCAGCGCCGGTTTGTAGGGCCGCTTGCTGCGCAGCGCGTCATAGACATCGCAGATTTGCATCACCCGCGCGGCCCACGGAATTTCTTCTCCTTTGCGCCCCGACGGGTAGCCGCTGCCGTCCCAGCGCTCGTGGTGGTTGAGCGCGATGTCAGCGCCCATGCGGGTGTAGGGTGAGGTGCCGCTGGCCAAAATGCCGGCGCCCAGCGCGCAATGGGTTTTCATGACGTCCCACTCCTGGGGCGTGAGGCTGCTGGGCTTGAGTAACACTTTGTCGGGAATGCCAATCTTGCCAATGTCGTGCATGGGGCTGGCGTCGCAAATGGTGTCTTGCAGTTCTACCGGTGCTTGCATGGCAGCGGTGAGCGCCCTGCAGTAGTGGCTGATGCGACGGATGTGGTGGCCCGACTCGGCGTCCTTGCGTTCCGCCGCACGCACCAAGGTGAACATGGTGTCACGGTAGGCTTCTTTGAGCTGCATAGTGCGGTGGCTTACCTGGTCCTCCAACAGCAGGTTGTGCTTGTTCAGAAAGTCGCTGTATTCCTTGAGCCGCAACAGGTTGCGCACCCGCACACGCAGTTCGGCGCTTTGGACCGGCTTGGAGAGAAATTCTTCTGCACCGGCCTGCAGGGCGCGCAGTTTGGATTCCCGATCATCGAGGGCAGTCACCATGATGACGGGCACCGGTTGGGTGCGTGGGTCGGCCTTGAGGCGGGCTACCGTCTCAAAGCCGTCCATGTCCGGCATCATGATGTCGAGCAGGATCAAGTCGGGTTTGTTTGACGCTGCCAAAGCCAGCGCTTCGGTGCCGTTGCGCGCGGAAATAGTGGCGAGCCCGTCGGC
Organism: Rhodoferax sp.; assembly: GCA_029865675.1. Classification (GTDB taxonomy): domain Bacteria; phylum Pseudomonadota; class Gammaproteobacteria; order Burkholderiales; family Burkholderiaceae_C; genus Allorhodoferax. The sequence goes on along the minus strand of JARXAU010000200.1, from coordinate 7,207 downwards.
ATGCAACAGGGTTTCGAGCAGCTTGACGTTGCGCGCTTCATCGTCAACGACCAACACAAGAGCCGGATGGAGCGAGTTGCTGGCATTCATGTTTTAGGCGTTGTTTTGGGGGCTTTGGGAGCTACCGTTTGTGTAAAAGTGGGATGGCATTCCGGTCGCGGTCGCCGGCTGCGATCAAGGCTATTTCAAAAGCTCTTTGTCATCTGTGCGCTTGCGCACAAGTTGGCGCAGCGTGGGCCGCCACAATGGCCTGCAAGGAGTTCACCTGATGGCCCGTGTATTGGTGGTTGAAGACAACCCGGTCAACATGAAGTTGGCGGTATTCCTTCTGCAAAACGCTGGGCACCATGTGCTGTGCGCTGTAGACGCTGAGCGCGCTTTGACCACCGCGCGTGCGCAGCGGCCCGACCTGATATTGATGGACTACCAATTGCCCGTGATGGACGGCTTGGCAGCCACGGCCTTGCTCAAGCAGCACCCGAATACCGCCACGATTCCCGTGGTGATGGTGACCGCGCTGACCCTGCCCTCGGCCGCATTGGGTGATGCGCCGCACCCATTTGACGCCTGTGTTTGCAAGCCATTGCGTTACCAGGAGCTGTATGCGGTGGTCAACACGCTGCTTTCCAAGAAGCCTCGGCAAGCCATCGACATTTGCCAAGGCTCTCCAGCGATTGCCCTGCAAACACCCCAAGCAACCGTTGCTGCCAGCGGCGCGCCGCAGGTGGGGCAGGCGCTTGCAGCGGTGGTCGATGTGCGTGTGCTGGAAGCCTTGGTTGGCCATAACCCACCCGTGGTTCGTGGCTTATTGGCAGAGTTCGAAACCAGCGCCGCAGCCATCGGCCTGGAATTGCAAGCCGCATGCGCTGCCCGCCAAGCGGTTTTTGCCGGACAACTTGCGCACAAGCTTAAATCTGCGGCCTGCGCCGTGGGCGCGGCGGCACTGGGGCAGCGGTGTGCCACCATGGAGGCGGTAGGTAAAGCGGGAGACTCGCAACAGTTGGCAACGCTGTGGCCTTTGCTTGCGCTCGAACTTCAGGCCGTTCACCAGTTTTTAGAAGCTTTTTTGGCATCCGCTTTACCCCACCCCATTGCGAGTGGCTGCGCTCACGCCCCTGCTGTGATGCGCCCAGTAGGACAAGCAATGGCCGATTAGGCCCACAAGGGCAGGGCCTTAGGACGCCAGCGATTCGAGCAGCTCGGTTTCGATGTCGATCTGTTTTTTGTTGTGCTGCAGCTGGGAGCCATGGATCAAAAACGTGTCCTCCACCCGTTCGCCCAGGGTGGCGACTTTGGCGAGCTGGACTTCAATGTGGTGGCGGGCCAAGATGCGGGCGATTGAGTACAGCAGGCCTGGGCGGTCGCTGGCCGAGATGTTGAGCAACCAGTTTTGCGCTTTTTCGTCGGGCCGCAAGGTCACGCGCGGCGCGATGGGAAAGCTCTTGACCCGCCGCGAAATGCGCCCCTTAGACGGCTGGGGCAGCGGCCCTGCGGTGGCAATGGCCAGGGCCAGCTCGCTCTCCAGCATGCTGGTGAGCGCCTGGTAGTGTTCTTCCATGCCCGCAGAGGTCACCACCTCAAAGGTGTCGAGCGCATAGCCGCGCTGTGTGGTGTGCACTCGGGCGTCCACAATGCTGAACGAGGCCTGGTCAAAGTAGCCGCAAATGCGGGCAAACAAATCCGGCTGATCTGGGGTGTAAACCAGCACTTGCAGGCCTTCGCCCAGGGTGGAGCGGCGTGCGCGCACCACGGGCGTGGCGGTTTGCACATGGCGCGAAAGCTGTTTGGCGTGCCAGGCAATGTCAGACGCGTCGTGGCGCATAAAGTAGCTCACGTCCAGCGTGTCCCACAGCGCTTTGTGCGCCTCAAACGGCAGGCTGTACAGGGCCAGGTTGACCAGGGCCTCGCGCTTGCGCGCCTCCACTTCGGCGTCGGCATCGGGCGCGCGCCCCCCGAGCACGCGCATGGTGTAGCGGTACAGGTCTTCGAGCAGCTTGCTCTTCCAGGCGTTCCACACCTTGGGCGAGGTGCCGCGAATATCGGCCACCGTCAGCAGGTAGAGCGCGGTCAAATTGCGCTCATTGCCCACACGCTGCGCAAACTTGGCAATCACCGCGCTGTCGCTCAGGTCGGACTTTTGTGCAATGCGGCTCATGGTCAGGTGCTCGGCCACCAAAAACTCGATCAGCGCCGTGTCTTCGGCGTCTATGCCGTGCTGCTTGCAAAAGCGCCGCGCCTCCACGCAACCCAGCTCTGAATGGTCGCCGCCACGGCCTTTGGCAATGTCGTGGAACAGCGCTGCCACGTACAGCAGCCAAGGCTTGTCCCAGCCCGAGGCCAGTTGCGAACAAAACGGGTATTCGTGCGCGTGCTCCACGATAAAGAAACGTCGAACATTGCGCAGTACCGTCAGGATGTGCTGGTCCACGGTGTACACATGGAACAGGTCGTGCTGCATTTGCCCCACGATGCGCCTGAACACCCAAAGGTAGCGCCCCAGCACCGAGGTTTGGTTCATCAGCCGCATGGCGTGGGTAATGCCGCCGGGCTGCATCAAGATGCGCATAAAGGTGGCGCGGTTCACCGGGTCGCGCCGGAAGGCTGCGTCCATGACGCCGCGCGCGTTGTAGAGGGCGCGCAAGGTGCGCGCAGAAAGCCCTTTGACACCTACCGTGGTTTGGTAGAGCAAAAAGGTTTCCAAAATCGCGTGCGGCTGGCGCTGGTACAGGTCATCAAAGGCCACATCCAACATGCCGGCTTTGTCGTTGAAATGCGCGTTAATGGGGCGCAGCGTGTGCGTGGAGGGGTTGAGCCGCTCCTCGATGTTCATCAGCAAAATTTGGTTGAGCTGGGTCACCGCCTTGGCCGCCCAGTAGTAGCGCTTCATCAGGCGCTCGCTGGCGCGCACCACGGCGCGTGCGTTGGCGGGCGCGTTGTAGCCAAAGGCCTCGGCCACGGGCGTTTGCAGGTCAAACACCAGCCGGTCTTCGCGCCGCTTGGCAATCATGTGCAGTCGAGCGCGCACCAGAAACAGCAGCGATTCGTTGCGCCGAATTTGCGCAATTTCAAAGTCGGTCGCCAAGCCGTTGTGCGCCAGCTCGGCCCAGTCCCAGCCACAATGCGCCGCCCGCGCTACCCACAGCACCGCTTGCAGGTCGCGGATGCCGCCGGGCGACTCTTTGCAATTGGGCTCCAGCGCATAGGGCGTGTCCTCAAACTTGGTGTGGCGCTGGCGCAACTCGAGTGTTTTGGCAACAAAAAAGGCCTTCGGGTCGAGGGCGGCAAAGAATTCGGTTTTAAAGCGCTTGACCAGTGCGGCGTCGCCCGTCAGAAAGCGGCACTCTAAGAGCGCGGTTTGCACGGTCACGTCCTTGCTGGCTTCGTTCACGCATTCCTGCACGCTGCGCACGCTCGAACCGATCTCCAGCCCTGCATCCCAGCAACTGCCAATGAACTGTTCGATGGCCCTTGCCAGACCGGAATCGTCCTCGGCCAGCTTGGACAGCAGCACCAGCACGTCTACGTCCGAGTACGGAAAAAGCTCTGCGCGTCCATAGCCACCCACCGCCACCAAAGCGCATTGCGGGCCGATCGCGGCCTGGTCCCACAGCGTGCCCAAAAGCGTGTCGGTCAGGCCAGAGAGCTGGCGCAGTACTTTATGAATGCCGCGCGGTGAAAAGGTGGGCGACTGCAGACGCTGCAAGATCTGCGCTTTTTGCGCTCGGTAGCTGGTGCGCAGCGCTTGGATATCGGACATGGGGGCAGTCGCAGCGCAAAGACCAAAAGAGGGGGAAAGCTCAGGCCAACACAAACGCCGGAATGGGCGGGCTGCCCGCCGATAGCGTCAGCACCTCGTAGCCTGTGGGGGTGACTAGCACGGTGTGCTCCCACTGTGCGGACAAGGAACGGTCTTGGGTAACGATGGTCCAGCCGTCTTTTTCCGGGCCTTCCTTGATTTCCTTGCGCCCGGCGTTGACCATGGGCTCGATGGTGAAAGTCATGCCCTCGACCAATTTGTCGAGCGTGCCGGGGCGGCCATAGTGCAGCACCTGCGGCTCTTCGTGAAACACTTGGCCGATGCCGTGGCCGCAAAACTCGCGCACCACGCTAAAGCCGTGGCCTTCGGTAAAGCGCTGAATGGCGTGGCCGATGTCGCCCAAATAGACGCCCGGCTTGACCATTTTGATGCCGTGCCACATGGCGTCGTAGGTGACGGCGGCCAGGCGCTTGGCGGCAATCGACGCTTCGCCGACAAAAAACATGCGGCTGGTGTCGCCGTGCCAGGTGTTTTTGATGACGGTGACGTCGATGTTGAGCACGTCGCCCTTTTTCAACGCCTTGTCATTGGGAATGCCGTGGCAGACCTGGTGGTTGACCGAGGTGCAAATCGACTTGGGGTAGGGAATTTTTCCGCCGCCGGTGTAATTGAGCGGCGCGGGAATCGCGCCTTGCACGTTCACGATGTAGTCGTGGGCCAATTTGTCCAAGGCGTTGGTGGTGACACCGGGCACGACGAAGGGGGTCAGGTAGTCCAGAACTTCGGAGGCCAATCTGCCCGCCACGCGCATGCCCGCTATGCCTTGGGCGTCTTTGTAAGTGATAGTCATCGGCGGATTATCCCAAGGTTTGGATTTCGGGAAAGTGTGAGGGCAGTGTGAGGGCCGCGCTGCAAGCCCGGTCGTTAAAATTGCCCGCTGCTCCCCCATCCCCCACCAAAGCCCTCCCGTGACCCTGCACCTTAGTACCTTCGAAGGCGGCAACGCGCTCAGCCGTTTCCGCGCCGCCGCTTTTTTGACCGCCTTGCAGGGGGTGCACGACAAGATCAGCGGCATTTCTGGCCGCTTTGTGCACTGGGTGGCCACCGACGGCGCGCCCGTCGCGGCGCTCACCGCCCGCCTGAATGCATTGCTGAGCTACGGCGAGCCCTTCGAAGGCGGCGCGGACGGCCTGGTGCTGCTGGTGTCGCCGCGCCTGGGCACGATCTCGCCCTGGGCCTCCAAAGCCACGGACATTGCGCACAACTGCGGTCTGGCCGTCCAACGCGTGGAGCGCATGGTGGAATACCGCCTCACGCTCAAAAGCGGTTTGCTGTCCAAGCCCAGCCTCTCGCCCGAGCAACTCCAGGCCTGCGCCGCCTTGCTGCACGACCGCATGACCGAGAGCGTGTTCACTGATCGCGCGCAGGCCCAGGCACTGTTTGGCGTTTTGCAGGCTGCGACGCTGGACATTTGCGACGTGCTCGGTGGTGGTCGCGCTGCGCTGCTGGACGCCAATGTGCGCTTTGGTCTGGCGCTGGCCGACGACGAGATCGATTACCTGGTGCAGGCATTTACCGGCTTGCAGCGCAACCCCACCGACGTGGAATTGATGATGTTCGCCCAGGCCAATAGTGAACACTGCCGCCACAAAATCTTCAACGCCGACTTCACCATCGACGGCGCGCCCCAGGCCAGCAGCATGTTCGGCATGATCCGCCACACGCACCAAACCCACCCCCAGCACATGCTGGTGGCGTATTCGGACAATGCCTCGGTGATGGAAGGCAGCGAGGTCGAGCACTTCGCCGCCAGCGCCAGTGCCAGCGACCAGACGGTGCGCTCGCCGCACTACCAAAAAAGCCAGGCCACCCAGCACATCCTGATGAAGGTGGAAACCCACAATCACCCCACCGCCATTTCCCCTTTTCCCGGCGCATCCACCGGCGCCGGCGGCGAAATCCGCGACGAAGGGGCTACTGGCCGCGGCTCCAAACCCAAAGCAGGGTTGACAGGTTTCACGGTGTCGAAAATTGACTGGGCCCCAGGTCAAGCTAATTGGGGTCAGATTCCAATTAACTACTACGGCAAACCCGATCACATCGCCAGCCCCTTGCAAATCATGATTGAGGGGCCACTCGGCGGCGCGGCGTTTAACAACGAGTTTGGCCGGCCTAATTTGCTGGGCTACTTTCGGCAATACGAGCAAAGCGTTACCAGCGACTTGGACACGGTGCATCGCGGCTACCACAAGCCCATCATGATTGCCGGTGGCATGGGCGTAATTGACGCCACACAAACCCACAAGATCGAATTTCCGGCAGGCAGCCTGCTGATTCAGTTGGGTGGCCCGGGCATGCGCATTGGCATGGGCGGCAGTGCGGCCAGCTCCATGGCCACGGGCGCCAACGCCGCCGATCTGGACTTTGATTCGGTGCAGCGCGGCAACCCCGAGATGGAGCGCCGCGCCCAAGAGGTGATCAACCAGTGCTGGATTTTGGGCCGTGACGCTGGCCCGAACGGTCTGGGCAACCCGATTTTGGCCATCCACGACGTGGGCGCAGGCGGCCTGTCCAACGCATTTCCCGAGCTGACCAATGACGCCGGTCGCGGTGCCCGATTTGATCTGCGCGCCGTGCCTCTGGAAGAAAGTGGCATGGCGCCCAAAGAAATATGGTGCAACGAAAGCCAAGAACGCTACGTGCTGGCCATCGCGCCGGATTCGCTGGCGCTGTTTACCGCCTTGTGCGAGCGCGAGCGCTGCCCGTTCGCCGTTGTCGGCGTTGCCACCGAAGAGCGGCAACTGGTGGTTGCCGACGATTACTGGAGCGTGGAGGCCACGAGCGGCGCCGGGCCGTCCCAAGGCGCGAGCGCCCCCCCGGGGGGCAGCGAACCACACGCAGTGGGGAGCGTGGGGGCCATCCTTCCAGTGGATATGCCCATGAACGTTTTGCTGGGCAAGCCGCCCAAAATGCACCGCGATGTCCAAACTGTGGCGCGCACCTTCGCGCCGCTGGACCTGACCGGCGTCGATCTGCAAAAGGCGGTGATCGACGTGCTTTCGCACCCCACGGTGGCGTCCAAGCGCTTTTTGATCACGATTGGCGACCGCACCGTCGGTGGCCTCACGCACCGCGACCAGATGGTCGGCCCCTGGCAGGTGCCGGTGGCCGATTGCGCAGTGACCTTGGCGGACTACCAGGGCTTTGCCGGTGAGGCCATGGCCATGGGCGAGCGCACGCCGCTGGCATCTGTCAACGCCCCGGCCTCGGGCCGCATGGCGGTGGCTGAAGCCATTACCAACCTGCTGGCTGCCCCCATCGACTTGCCACGCGTGAAACTGTCCGCCAACTGGATGGCCGCCTGCGGCGAACCCGGCGAAGACGCCGCGCTGTACGCCACGGTGAAGGCTGTGGGCATGGAGCTGTGCCCGGCTTTGGGTATCTCCATTC
>JARXAU010000232.1 GCA_029865675.1 Rhodoferax sp. | reverse complement strand
GGCCCCGGTAGGGCCGGGCAAAGCGCCACAGGCGCAGCAGCGTCCAGGTGGACGGCGGGGTGTGGACTACCTTGGTGCAAACCGGGCATTCCTCCTGGTCGGGCTCCAGCGGCGCTTTGCAACTGGGGCACACCGCCTGCAGCAGCGGCGCCACCGGCAGGCCACTGACCGCGATGTTTTGCTGGGCCATGAACTGGTCCACCAAGCGCAATGCCTGCAGGTTCTGGCCCAGGGTAAAGCGCCAGCGGTGCAGCAGGCCATGGGCGTCCAGCAGCTCCAAGTGGCCCACGCCGGCGTGGTCGTGGTGGGCCAGCGCTAGGCCAGCGCGGTACGGCCACTCGCGCACGGTGGCCCCATCTTGCGACAGGCTGAGCAAGCGCCGATTGGTGGCCAGCAACAGCGTGGGCACGAAGTGCAGACGCTCGTCGAGGTCAACCTTTAGGCAGACAAAGGCGTTCTCATCTGTACCGATGTGCGGCAAAGCCGCTGAAAGCCAAAGGGCTGGAATATCGCCTGCGGCAGGCAGGGCAACATTTACGTCAAAGGTCATCAAAGGGGATCATTCTTTTGTTTCATACCAAGCGGCTCCAACGGCCTGCCGCCACGGCTTAGCTCACTTGCCAAGCCCGCACTATGCCTGAGACCCAGGCGTCGCAGTGTGCAGGCGCAGCCCTTGAGCGAGAATGCATAACGCACCATGAACCCCCATGGTGGACAGAAACGTCCGCCCCATTCCATGACGAGCCAGAAAAAAATCGAGATTTTGCGGGTCAACTACCTGCGCGGCCCCAATATCTGGACCTACCGACCGGTGATTGAAGCCTGGGTCGATATCGGCGAGCTAGAAGACTTTCCCTCCAACACCCTGCCCGGCTTTTACGAGCGGCTCACCAGCGCTCTACCCGGCCTGGTAGAGCACGAGTGCAGCCCCGGCGTGCGCGGCGGCTTTTTGGAGCGCCTGCGCGAGGGCACCTGGGCGGCGCACATTCTGGAGCACGTGAGCCTGGAGCTGCAAAACCTGTCAGGCATGCGCACCGGCTTTGGCAAGGCGCGCCAAACCTCCAAGCGGGGCATTTACAAAGTGGCGTTTCGCACCCGCCAAGAGCAAGTGGGCCGCGCGGCCCTGCAGGCGGGGCGTGATTTGCTGGTAGCTGCCATCAACGACCAGGGTTTTGACCTGGCGGCCAAAGTGGCCGAACTCAGCGACATGGTGGACTCCTTGTGCCTGGGCCCGAGCACCGCGCACATTGTGGATGCGGCCACCGCGCGGCGCATACCGCACATCCGCCTGACCGAGGGCAACCTGGTGCAACTAGGCTACGGCATCGCCCAGCGCCGCATCTGGACAGCGGAAACCGACCAAACCAGCGCTATTGCTGAAGAAATTGCCAGCGACAAAGACCTCACTAAGTCACTCCTACAGGCCTGTGGCGTGCCTGTTCCCCAGGGAGAATTGGTAAAAAGCGCCGAGGCAGCATGGGCAGCAGCCCAAAGCGTGGGTCTGCCGGTAGTTGTCAAGCCCTATGACGGCAACCATGGGCGCGGCGTGTCCTTGGACTTGGCACACCAAGCTGAGGTGGAAGCGGCCTACCACCTGGCGCACCGCAAGGGCGGCGGCAGTGCGGTGATTGTGGAGAAATACATCCCCGGCCAGGAACACCGCTTGTTGGTGGTGGGCAAACAAGTAGTGGCGGCGGCGCGCGGCGACTCCTTGCACGTGGAAGGCGATGGCGTGCACACCATCGACCAACTAGCCGAACTGCAAATCAACTGCGACCCACGCCGCGGCCGGGGCGAGGATTTTCCGCTCAATGTAGTAACGCCCAGCGACAGCGCTGAGATCATTCTCGAACTTGAACGCGTCGGCCTCACCGCCAGTTCCGTGCCCGCTGAGGGCGCGCGTGTGCTGATCCAGCGCAACGGCAATGTGGCGCTGGACGTCACCGCACTGATCCACCCCAGCGTGGCCGCCGCCGCGACCTTGGCCGCGCGCGTGGTGGGTCTGGACATTGCGGGGGTGGACATGGTGCTTGAAGACTGCGCTCTGCCCCTGTACAGCCAACGCGCTGCGGTGATTGAGGTGAACGCAAGCCCTGGGCTGCTCTCGCACATCAAACCCGCCAACGGCACTGGCCAGCCAGTGGGCACAGCCATCATGGACCACTTGTTCGCACCCAAGGCAGACGGACGCATACCGGTGGTGGGCGTTACCGGCACCCACAACACGGCGCGCATTGCGCGCTTGGTGGCTTGGCTGGTACACATCTCCGGCAAGCACGTAGGCTTGGCCTGTAGCGAGGGTCTGTACCTCGACGGTCGGCGCGTGGACGCGCGAGACAGCACACACTGGGACGCGGGCCAACGTATTTTGATCAACCGCTCGGTGCAGGCTGCGGTGTTTGAGAACCCGAGTGCCACCATCCTGGGACAGGGCCTGGCCTACGACAAGTGCGATGTAGGGGTAGTCACCGACGTCACTTGGCAGCCCGCGCTGGCCGACTTTGATATCTTGGACGCTGAGCAGACCTACAAGGTGGCGCGCACCCAAGTTGACGTGGTCTTGCCAAGCGGCACGGCCGTACTCAATGCTGCAGACCCCCAATCACTAGAGCTTGCCGCTCTGTGTGACGGCAACGTCATTTTTTATGGTCTGTCGGCCGAGCACCCCACTTTGGCGCAGCAGCGCAACGCGGGTGAGCGTCTTGTTTTTGTGCGCGACGGCGCGATTGTGCTGGGCCAAGGGACTAAAGAGTTTTCCATATTGCCGCTTTCGAGCCTCAAGCCAAGCAAGGCCGCGCAGCCCGAAATGGTCATGGCGGCGGTAGCGGCAGCCTGGGCGCTCAACATCGCACCTGAGTTGATTGGCGCAGGCTTGCGCACCTTTGAATCCAGTCCTCAAAAAACGCCTTATTAAAGACCCACTTCTGCGCACCACACCCCGAAACACCATGGACGTCACCCGCCTTCGCGCTCTGCGCGGCCCCAATCTTTGGAGCCACCACACGGCCGTACAAGCCATCGTCTCTTGCGAGCCACTGGAATGTGACGTGGAGCGGCTGGTGGGGTTCGAGGCACGCCTGCGCGCCCGATTCCCGGAGGTCAGCCCTTTTCAAACCATTGGCAGCGACGACGCGGTGCCGATGGCGCGGGTGCTGGAGTTAGCCGCCTTGGGTTTGCAAGCGCAGGCGGGCTGTCCGGTAACTTTTAGCTGCACCAAGTCCACCATGGACACTGGCGTGTACCAGGTGGTGGTCGAGTACAGCGAAGAAGAGGTGGGGCGCTTGGCCTTCGCACTGGCCCAAGCCCTGTGTATGGCGGCGCTGGACGACACGCCGTTTGACCTGGCAGCCGCTCTGGAGCAACTGCGCGAACTTGACGAAGACGTGCGCCTAGGCCCCAGCACCGGCGCAGTGGTGAACGCGGCACTGGCGCGCAATATTCCGTACAGCCGCATGACAGCCGGCAGCATGGTGCGCTTTGGCTGGGGCAGCAAACAGCGCCGCATCCAGGCCGCCGAGATTGACGCCACCAGTGCCATTGCAGAGGCCATTGCGCAAGACAAAGAACTCACCAAAAAGCTCTTGCACGCCGCAGGCGTGCCCGTGCCCATGGGCCGCGCGGTGATGAACGCCAACGACGCCTGGCAAGCCGCGCTAGAAATTGGCCTGCCGGTGGTGGTCAAGCCGCTGGACGGCAACCAGGGCAAGGGTGTCACGGTCAATATCACCAGCGAGCCGCAGTTGCGCGCCGCCTATGCGGCGGCCACCGAGTTTCGCGACCGCATCTTGGTGGAGCGCTACATGCCGGGCAACGACTTTCGCCTGCTGGTGGTGGGCGACAAGCTCGTCGCTGCCGCCCGGCGCGACCCGCCCAAGGTGGTGGGCGACGGCGTGCACACCGTGGCGCAGTTGGTGGACCAGGTCAACCTCGACCCCAAGCGCGGCAGCGGCCACGCCACCTCGCTGACCAAAATCCGCTTTGACGAAATAGCCCATGCCTGCCTGGCCGGCCAGGGCTTTAGCGCCGACACTGTTCCGGCCAAAGGCCAGCGCGTCAACCTGCGCAACAACGCCAACCTGTCCACCGGCGGCTCGGCCACCGACGTGACCGACGATGTGCACCCCGACGTGGCTGCCCGCGCGGTGGCAGCAGCCCACATGGTGGGCCTGCATATTTGCGGAGTGGACATGGTGTGCGACAGCATTCTTCGCCCGATTGAAGAACAAGGCGGCGGCGTGGTGGAAGTGAACGCCGCGCCGGGCTTGCGCATGCACCTGAGCCCCTCGTTTGGCAAAGGCCGCCCGGTGGGCGAGGCCATCATTTCGCAGCTGTTCAAAAGCGGGCAAGACGGGCGCATTCCCATCATCGCGGTGACCGGTACCAACGGCAAAACCACCACGGTGCGCCTGGTCTCGCACCTGCTGGCGCAGCAGGGCTGGTGCGTGGGCATGACCAATACCGACGGCGTGTACGTGGGCGGCCAGTGCATCGACACCGGCGACTGCAGCGGCCCCAAGAGCGCCAAAAGCGTGCTCCACCACCCCGACGTGGACGCCGCCGTGCTGGAGACTGCGCGCGGCGGCGTGCTGCGCGAAGGCCTGGCCTTTGACTACTGCGACGTGGCCGTGGTCACCAACGTGGGCAGCGGCGACCACCTGGGCCTGAACTACATCACAACTCTAGACGAGTTGGCAGTGCTCAAGCGCGTGATCGTACAAAACGTCTCGCCCACGGGCACGGCAGTGCTGAATGCCGCAGACCCGGTGGTAGCCAAAATGGCCGCTAAATGCAAGGGGGCGGTCACATTTTTTGCTCTGGACAAGTTCAACCCCGTAATGGCCACGCACTTGGCCCAAGGCCGGGCGGCGGTCTTTGTAGAAAACCAGCAACTAGTGGCGGCCAAAGGTGCCATCAAAAACTATGTGAACTTGGCCGACATTCCGGTGACCCTGGGTGGTACCGTTGGATTTCAAGTGGAAAACGTGATGGCCAGCGTGGCAGCGGTGTGGGCGCTGGGCCTGGACTGGGACACCATTCGCAGTGGCCTGGCCAGTTTTTCCACCGACCAGAACAATGCCGCAGGCCGCTTCAATGTGTTCCAGTACCGCGGCGCTACGGTGATTGCCGACTACGGCCACAACCCCGACGCCATGCTGGCGCTGGTTAACGCCGTGAATGCCATGCCTGCCACCCGGCGGTCGGTGGTGATCAGCGGCGCAGGCGACCGGCGCGACCAGGACATTCGCCAGATCACTGAAATTTTGGGCGACGCCTTTGAAGAGGTGGTGATGTTCGAGGACCAGTGCCAACGCGGACGCCAAGACGGCGAAGTGATGGCGCTGCTGCGCCAGGGCCTAGAGCATGCGAAAAAAGCCACGCAGCGCAGCGAAATCTACGGCGAGTTTTTGGCCATAGATACTGCCATGGACAAGCTGCAAGCAGGCGAGCTGTGCCTGATTTTGGTGGACCAGGTGGAAGAGGCCATGGCCTATATCGCAGCGAAGATTGCCCGCGACTCCTAGCCGTTACTTCCCCCCTATCCCCCCGACCCCCTTTCTACCCCGCTGGGGTGGGAAGGGGGTTGGGGAATAGGGGGGACGATGCAATGCGGGTGTAACTCCCGCCAAAGTACAGGCGCTACAGCGCCTGCACCACCACAGTGCGCTCAACCACCCGGTCATCACCCAGCACGATCAGCGCAAACAGCAATTCGGCCAGCGACGATGCCCGTGCCGTCTTGCGGGCCAACAAGGGCGTGGCGGCGGGGTTGAGCACTACAAAGTCGGCTTCGCAACCGGGCAGCAAATTGCCCACCACTCCATCCAGGCCCAGGGCCTGCGCCGCGCCTGCGGTGTGCTGCCACCACAGCTGCTGCGGCGTGAGCGATAGGCCGCTGGTGCTGTGGCCCTCGCGGCCCACGTAGTAGGCCGCCAGCATGGTGTGAAACGGGCTAAAACTGGTGCCGCCGCCCACGTCGCTGGCCAGGCCATAGCCAAAGCCTACGCGGTCCGCGCCGGCGTAGTCAAAAAAACCGCTGCCCAAAAACAGGTTGCTCGTGGGGCTGATGGCGGCCACGGCGCCGGTGGCGCGCATCAGCGCGCGGTCGTCGTCGTCAAAGTGGATGCAGTGGGCGTAGACGGCGCGTGTGCGCATCAGGCCAAAGTCGGCGTAAGTGGCCAGGTAGCTGCGCGACTGGGGAAACAGTGCGCGCGCCCAGGCAATTTCGTCTTTGTTTTCGGCCACATGGCTCTGAATCCACACGTCGGGGTAGCGCGCAGCCAGCTCACCCGCACCGCGCAACTGGGCGTCGGTGGACGTGGGCGCAAAGCGCGGGGTGATGGCGTAGCCCAGGCGGCCTTGGCCGTTCCAGCGCTGGATGAGCGCCTCGGACTCGATCAGGCTGTGTTCGGCAGCGTCGGTGCCCGCGCCCGCTGGGTTAAGCAAAGCGGCTGGGGCGTGGCGGTCCATGAGGCACAGGCCGGTGATCAGGCGCATCTGGCGCGCCTGCGCTTGGGCAAACAAGGCGTTGACCGAGCTGCTGTGCGAGGTGGCAAAGGCCAGCGCGGTGGTCACGCCGTTGCGCAGCAGTTCATTCACAAAAAAAGCAGCAGCCTCAGCGGCATAGTCGGGGTCGGCGAAACGTTGCTCTTCCGGGAAGGTGTAGTTCTCTAGCCAGGGCAAGAGGCCGTCGGCGGGGGAACCGATGACGTTGGTCTGCGGAAAATGCACATGCATATCTACAAAACCCGGCGCGATGATGCATCCGGGCGAGTGCTCTACCGCAAGCCTAGGGTAGCGCGCAGACAGGCCATGCCAGTCGCCCAGCGCCTGCACCACCTGGCAGCCCGCCGCATTGGGGCCGACGACCAGCAGACCGTCATCTTCATAGCGAATGCTGTCCGCTCCCAGCGCGGGGTCGGCAAACCAAAGCAGGCTGGCGCGGTATCCCCTCAGCATCAGACACGCCCCATGGTGCACGCGTCCCCCATCGCCTCACGCCATACGCGCACTTGGCACAAGCTGGGCAAGTCAGACTCCAAGCCGCGCCAGATAAAGGCGCACAAGTTCTCCAAGGTGGCGGGGCCCAGCTCAGGCACTTCGTCAAGCAGGCGGTGGTCAAGCTGCGGGCGCAGTTGCTCGATGTGCAGGCGCACCAGCCCCAGGTCCACCACCATGCCGGTGACCGGGTCGCGCGGCCCGGCCACCGTCACTTCGGCGTAATAGGTGTGACCGTGGATGCGCAGGCTGCCTTCGCGCTCTATGTCGCGCTGCAGGGTGTGGGCGGCGTCAAAAAAGAACTTTTGGCTGACGCGGAATTCAGGTGGGGAAACTGGTTTGGGTGCGGTGCTCATCGGATTCCGGTCATCTTGTGGGTTTGCAGGCTGAGCTTCCAGGCCGGGTGCTGCAAGCACAGGGCGATGCAGATTTCGGTATTTTTCATGCGCAAGATGTCGTCCAGCGGCTGCAAATGGTGGTGCTCAAACGCCAAAGCCTGCATGGCTTGCAGATCGTCCAGGCCAAAACCCGCCTGCGGCCACACCAGCTTGAGTTCCTGACCCGCGCGTTGCACCCAGGGCGCACCGGCCTTAGGGCTGACGCAAATCCAGTCAATGCCCGCAGGTGCTGGCAAGCTGCCATTGGTCTCCACGGCGATTTTGAAACCTTGCGCGTGCAGCGCCTCTACCAGCGCAGTATCAACTTGCAGCAAGGGCTCGCCGCCCGTGAGGACCACAAACCGGTGCGCCCGGTCCTCCAACGGCCACAGGGCAGCAATCTGCGCCGCCAAGGCTTGCGGGCTGTCAAACCGACCGCCCAGCGTGCCGTCGGTGCCCACAAAGTCGGTATCGCAAAACTGGCAGACCGCCGTAGCCCGGTCTTGCTCGCGGCCCGACCACAGGTTGCAACCGGCAAAACGGCAAAACACCGCAGGCTTGCCCGCGTTAGCGCCTTCGCCTTGCAGGGTGTAGAAGATTTCTTTGACTTGGAAGCTCATGGCACTGGCAAGACAAGGCAAGCAAGTGCGCGGCTTGGGGATTCGCGGACGGGCGCCGACTGGGCGACGGCCATCGCAGCGAGGTTTTTGTACATGGTAGTCCTCTACATGGCCCGGAAATAGGATGTTCCCACGGCGCCGGACACGCTGGTGTAGAAGCCGATGAGTTTACAAGGGCAGCGCCGTCCAGCGTCCAGGTGCCTTAACACGCATTGCCGCCTTGAATGCCAAAGCTATGGCCTTGGCAACCTGCCCTTCACACACAGCGGCGCACAGCTTGTACTGGCCGATCACAGACGCCCATGCGCGCTTGGCTTGTTGACCCATGGGAGGAAAGCGCAATTCATGCCTTGGCAAGCCGTGGTTTCCAGGGCCTCGCTAGGCTGGGGCGCTGACTGTGACCTAGGACAGGCCGCTTGCCGAAGCGTCCAGGTCCCATCGGGCTTCCATGTGCAGCTTGCCGGGCTTGGCCTCCACCACCACGAAAGTGAGCTTGTTGGCCGAAATGTCTTGCGCGGGCAAGACCACGATGGCCAGGCGGCCGTGGGCGCGGTAAAAGCGCTCCACCTTGTCGGAGAGTGCGTGCAAGTTGCCAAAGCTCAAAGGGCGGTTCAAATCTTCGGCCAGCACTGCGGCCAAGGTCTTGCTGGTAAACAGTGTGTTGCCGGCAAAGCGAAACTGCACGATGGTCACGCTCTGGCTGCGCGACTCTGCGGCAGGATTGTTCGGGGTGGCTGCAGGGCATTGCCTGCCAGAGTGCAAATGGTCTAGCTCCGCGCCCCGCCCATTGCAGAGGGGTTCAATTTCAGACGCTTGGGCTGGCGCTCGGGGCAGAGCAAGCGCAAGACAAACCACGGCCAAGGCCAAGCCCGCCTTCGCGCTGCTAAGCGAGAAGCGCAGGGGCCAGCGCCCGGAACCTGCTGGAGAAAATGAGACCGCGTTGGCCATAGGAAGTTTGTATCGCAATGAAATACGTATTTATTGCATTTTATTTGTTTTTTCATGATTTATATCAATTATCGGTATTTTTTAGGTGTAACGCGCGGTGAGGCTGCCGAGCACTAGAAGAACGCTTCGCAAGCGCTCGCGGGGTCTCAATCCACTGTGTTTTTCGGTGTGCATAGGCACCCGAGTCCGGCGACCGGCTCTGCTGGGCAGCAATCGCCTGTACAGCGCAAGGCCGAGCCCGTGATCGTTTTGTGTGCCTGGATGGCCGCTCGGTGGACACCCATGCACGAAGAGCTCGGTCTGGAGTTCAATGTCGCAGTGCTCGCGCACTCCCCAGCGCTCAGAATGTCGCTAGGTTGTCGGGTGCAGCTTGCTTGCAGGTCAACGCCAGCGGCGTCATACCACTGGCGTTGGCGATATCCTTACTACCCAGTTGGTAGTCCAGCGTGCAGCGCTGCGCGGGCTTGTCGCCCCACACCACCGTCAGCTTGCCGGTGTCGCCTTTCACCCGCACCACCGCCTTGCTGGCCTGGCCCACCTGGCCCACTTCTTGGTCTTGCTCATCAAGCACGCTGGCGCCAAGGGGCACTCGTCCGCCCTTGTCCAGCGTGAGCTGCAGCAGCAGCGGCCGACCCCGGTTGGCCTTAAAGCGCAGCAGCACGATGGACCCGTCCAGCGGCGCCACACGCTGGCTGGCGGTGTCCACCTCCAAGTCCATGGGGGCGTTTTCCAGGTTTAGCGCCACGTCGTTAAAGCTATAGGGCGACAAGTAGGGCACCACGCCGTAGCCGCTGGCGCCCACCTGCGCGTTGCTGCCGTTGACCCGCGCGCCCTGTCCGTTGGGCACCTCCACAATGGCAAAGGTGTCGCCCACCGGGGGCGCCAGCGTCAGGCCGCCCCGGTGCGCCACCAGGCTGCCGCTCAAGCCCAGGCCGGTTTGGCTGAAGTTGTTGCCGGTGCTCAGCGACAAGCCGGCAAAGCCGTAGGGGTGCTGGTAGCCCACCGAGCCGCCGGAGCTGCTTTGCCCAGCTTGGTCGCTTTGGCTCAGGCTGTAGCTCAGGCTGTTGTCTTCGGTGTTGCCGTTGTAGCTTACGGTCTGTGCCAGACCGTAGTTGCCCTGCTGCGAGGCACTGGCGGCAAGCCATCCCTTGTTACTGCCCATGTCCAGCGGCACGCTCACCGACAAGCGCACCGTGTCCACGGTGGCGCCCAAGCCCGCGCTGCTGCGGTCCAGGTTGGCGCTAAAGAACAGGCTGTTGCGAAACTGGTTGTAGCCCAGGCTGTACTGCTCTGGTGCGGCGCTTTGGTTCCAGCTGGTTTGGCGCCGGGCGGTGGCATATAGGCCGCCATAGCTGCCCATGTTCAGGCTCAGGCCCAGGTAGCTGCTGCTCTCAAAGCTGGCGGCAGCGCCCACACTGGTGCTACTGAGCTGGCCCAGCGCCGTGTTGGGCGAGACGAAATTTTCGGTCTGGTAAGTCCAGCCACCATACAAGTTAACTCGACCGAGCGGGGGCGCGTAGTAGTAGGCACTGTGCGCCGCGCCGCTTCGCTCTTGGGGTGCACTTTGGCGTACCAACTGCGTGCTGCCCGAAAATGTGCCGTACTTGTTGTAAAGGCTGGCCTGCAAACCCAGGGCCTGGTAGTTGGCGCTGGCAATGGCCTCTGCGGTGGGCGTCCAGGTGTCGTCCAGGCCGTAGCGCACATAGCCGTGCAGCAGCGGCGTCTCGGCCGTGTTGTTGCCACCCCGGTAGTTGCCCACAGCCAGGCTGTAGCGGTACGAGCCGGGGTTGAGCTTGCCGCCGTTGTAGGCGTAGGGCACCACAGAGCGGCTTTCGGAGCCATCGGCCTCGGTCACCGTCACCTGCAAATCACCCAAGGTAGACGGCGGGTAGAGCCGGGTGAACTCAAACGGCCCGGCCGGTACGTTTTGCTCAAAAAACACCACATTGTTTTGGCGTATGCGCACCGTGGCATTTCCGCGCGCTACGCCGCGCACCACGGTGTTAAAGCTCCGTTCGTCATCGGGCAGCAGCATTTCTTCGGACCCAAGGCGCACCCCGGTAATCGGCGTGGAGCCCAGCACCGGGCTCCAGGTGCTGGTTTGGCCCAGCGCCAGATTGGCCTGCCAGTCGACTAGGCTGCGCTTGAGCACGGACTCACCCGTCACATACTGGCTAAGGCCATTGGCGTCTACCAACATAAAGCTGTTCTGTCGCGCCCGCCATGGCCCAAGGTTGACACCTGCTCGCAGGCCCAAAAATTCGCTTTGAGAATAAAACCCGCCGTACTGAATGCTGTAGCGGTTGTAGTTGTAGGTCAAAAAGCCAGCGTTTTCTCCTTGGTCCAACATATCGGGCGGAACCATACGCACGACTTCACGCGTTATGTACGCTTGGGGCACTGCAACATCTAGGCGAAGCTCGCCCAGATTGAAGTCTGAGCGCGCGCCTGAAAGCCAGTCTTCCATAAACAGGCACTCTGTCTGGTCACTCTGGCTGCCCTGCGGCTTGAGCAGTTCTTTACCCTGGGCGCTGGTGTAGCGTGGGTTGACGCCCAGCTTTTGATACACAGTGGGCGATATACAGGCCTGGGCTTCGCCTTGGCGGGGATGGTTGACAAACTTTACGTCAAAACTGCCAACCGGCACTGCGTTGCGAAACACCGCAACCAAGTAGCTGCCTGGGCGGGCACGGCCGAGGTTGCGTAGCTGCGCAGGCGTGAGGCTGCGCAGCACGCTACCACGCAAAAAGCTGGCGTCAAACTCCGGAGCATCATTGTCATCCGCTCGCTCATTTTTGTCCGACCCAAAGGGAAGAGAGTCCATTGCTTTGAGACGCGCCAACGCCTCTGCGCTGTTGTCGCCCAGCACGTAGCGCTGACTTGGTAACAAGGGGAAGCGTATGCCTTCTTGCCGCCCGTCCGGGTCTTGCACTACCAAGATAACGGGCATATGCATGTTCAGGGGCACAACTTCTTTAATTTGAAACGGCCCGTCTTGCTGCAAGGTCTGCTCGAAAAAAATAGTGCGCCGCTGCGCTAACACAATGCGCTGGCCGCGGCGGCCCACGCCATGCAGGCGCAAAGTAGGAATGTCGCTTGATCCGCTGGCGGAGATTGGCTTAACCTCGGCCACTAGGGCGGTTTCTGCTGCAACTTTAGCTCTGATCGCCGAAACCGCACCGCCCGCCTCATCTGCAACTGTAGCGGCCATAGTGAGGTTGGGCAATGCTAGTACGCCAAATAGTAGAAGCCGCTGGGCACCAGCCCTCGGTGGGGTGCTTCTTGCTGGCATTTGATGAGCCGGTTTTTAGTCTGATGACAACGCCAACTCCACCGAAACAGTTGCACCTATGTCGTCAATAAATCTAAATGTCACAGCAGTCAGTTCGCTTGGAAATTTGTCAACATCATTTAATGGAAATGAAGTGTGCGACTGCGGATTGATCATTCCGCTTGGCGATTCCGGTCCTTTGACGCTTGCATTGCCAGCCTGGAAACCGAAAAAAGATAAATAAAAGCCACTAGCGTTATGGCACGCAAGCATCGGCTGGTCTCCCGTGCGCTTCACTTTGCACTTCAACTGTCGCATTGCATTCTCCGGAGTTCCCTTTAGCCCCGTCGGCCTGAACAAAAGCTTCAAGCGAGTCAGGACTGCAACTCTGATTAGTGCTTCACTCTGAGCCTTTGCAGCAGCTGGCAATTCGAGGATATTGAGAGAGTACAGGGTTTCTCTTTCTGTCGCTTGCTGCTCGCCCGTGAAGGTAATTCGCAAGGTTTGCCTACCCAGCGCATTTAGACGGGCAATCGGCGGGCTTAGCAAGAACGGGGCTGTACTGTCCTCTGGACTCGCGTCGGAGTCATATTCTCCGATCCAAGCTTGAAAAAGCGTTGGCTTGTCTGGCGATATGTTTTGTAGGGTGATCGATACATCTTTTCTGTTTTGCCGGTAGACCACCCGGGTCCCGTCAAACTGGAGTTCAGAATGTGCCAGACTGCAAAAGAGCAATGCATAGCCTATAAACCACCCGGTTGCCGTTAGCCGGAGAAAACCAAAAAATATGGATCCTGCCAATGCTTTACTCATACTATATAAATCAAAGTCCAGCGTGAGAAAACATCAAAAAATGAACCCCAACAGCACCGCTGCAAAAGCTTACGCAGCGGTGCTAGCAAGATTACATCTTCACACCTATAAATCTAGGGATCATGTTCAAAACCCCATCCCATTCACCTCGATCGAGGCACGCAAATTGCGGTCTTTAACGGCATGAAACAAACAGACCTCGGCCTGGATCTCAGCACCCGGCGCACGCGCAAGCAAGT